>QNFJ01000051.1 GCA_003646305.1 Gammaproteobacteria bacterium
ATATTGCCGAGTTAGTAAGATCGATTTTGCAGTTTTGGTTGCAGATGTAAATGCTGATAATGTTGCGTAAAGTCTCGACAAAATCAGCATCTATATCATATTGATTCTTTCCCTTTACAGTAGCGCCGATGATATTCAGATCAACGGGCAGCACTTGTAAAATACGAGGGACTAGAATAGCTGATCTAATTTGGTGAAACAGAGATCGAAATAGAATTCCACTGATGATGGGTTGGGTATTATGTGCAGGTACATTGAATGAGAATTAATTTTAAGGCAGCCAGCGGAGCGCTGCTTGCACTTGTAGTTACCTCCGTTGTGCATGCTGGTGAATGGGAGCCGCTCATAGGAGAAGACATTCTGCGCGATTACATCAGCGGTTTGACTGTCGAAAGACAATTGCCCGGTGGTGAAACGGCGACTGGTGAATATTATGCTGATGGCACCGGTCTTATTAGAGAATACGGCGGCAGTTTCCCAAGAACATGGACAATCAAAGGGGATGATCAACTTTGTATTGCCTCAGATAATCGTACCCAGTGTTACGTCTACGAAAAGAATACCCGTTCCCCGGGGCTATATAGAGGTCGAGAGGTTTCTTCTGAGATATGGATAGAATTTAAAGAAGCCGGTAAACGTGCCAGGCCGACTGGATCTGTAGATGAGGTTGGACCGGAAGGCGGCCCTGCAGTGGCATCAGTGGATGACATTGCACGGGAACTGTCAAACCCTAATACTCCTATGGCCTCTCTTAATTTCAAATTACAGTTTCGTAGTTTTGAGGGCGATTTGCCTAATGCCAATAATCAAAATAGTACAACCGTGCTATTTCAGCCATCACTACCTTTCCCCCTGGAAAATGGTGGCAGTATTCTTTTTCGCCCCGCCATTCCTTTGTTACTTGGCCAGCCTGTATTTAATGCTAACAAACTGGATTTTGAGGGTGAAACTGGGTTGGGTGATATTGCTTTTGATCTGGCCTACGCAAAAACCTCTGATGCTGGCATCTTGACTGCGTTTGGTGTTATTTCTTCTCTACCTACTGCAACTAACGGCTTGGGAAGTAAACGTTTTACACTGGGACCGGAATTTCTGATCGGTAAGTTAACCAGCAAATATGTACTAGGCGTCTTCCCCAATCACCAGTGGGATATCGGTGGTTCGGGTGATGCCGATATTAACCTCACCTCCATACAACTGTTTGGTACCTATTTGCCGGATGGAGGATGGAATATTGGCTCTGCCCCTGTCGTGACCTACGACCACATCACAGACCAATGGACAGTGCCGATAAACTTTCAGTTTGGTAAAACCATCGTGGCTGGAGGGCGTCCCTGGAAACTGGGTATTGAAGTGAATTATTATGTCGAACAGGCTGATGCTTTTGGGCCAGAATGGATGATTGGTTTTAATGTCTCGCCAGTGGTCAAAAATGGACTGGTGGGCTGGTTTAAATAGCTCTGAGAATTAACAGGTGAAAAAATGGTGAACCAAAAACTCTCGGGCCTGCTGAGTTTGTGCCTAGTAGTCTCCACCCCTCTAATGGCTAAAAATTTTGGAGGGCCGGATGCTGTGGAAAACCAGATTGGCGGTGATGCCAGGCCAAAGAGTGCTTTCGTAAAGGAGCGCATACTTGATCCCTGGTTTAAATGGAAAGAGGTTTTACAGAAGGACAACGGGTTGAGCTTTGGTATTGACTATACCGGCGTCTATCTGGGTGCCAGTGATAGCCTCGCCGATGACTCTGCATCTGGCGGCATGGTCCGGTTCTTCGGTTCCTGGGACCTGGTTGGACGTGGCACCAAAAATACGGGTGCTTTCGTTTGGAAAGTCGAGCACAGACATGCCTATGGTGACAATGCACCCAGTGAATTTGGTCTTGGCTCGCTAGGTTATGTAGGCTTTATGGCGCCACCGTGGAGTGACCAGGGATCCCGCGTCACCAATTTCTATTGGAGACAGCGCTTCGACGATGGCAAAAGTACCGTTATCGGTGGTTATATTGATATTACCGACTACGCAGACACTTTTGTCGGTGGCACCCCCTGGACGGCATTTGCCAATCTGGCTTTCAGTACTGGCTCTGCGAGTATGTTTTTGCCCAACGATGCAACGCTGGGTGTTGCTGCGGCAACCATGATCACCGATAACCTTTACATCATCGGCGGCATCACCAATGCCTACGCGGATTCCGCGAGCCCCTTCAAAGACAGTTTTGATCGCTTTTTTGATGATAATGAATACTTCACCAGTGTGGAAATTGGTTGGACAGAGGGACAGGATAAGATCTTCCTCGATAATACCCACCTGACTTTCTGGCACGTTGATGACAGTGTAGAGGCCGGCGCAGTGGAAGGTTGGGGGGTCGCTTTCTCGCATGTAAGTTATCTAAATGACAAATGGATGCCGTTCCTGAGAGGTGGTTATGCTGATGATGGTGGCAGCCTTCTACAAAAATCGGTGAGTGCGGGAATTCTCTACCAGAAAGACCCCGGTGCGAATTTATTTGGGATGGGTTTGAACTGGGGTGAAGTTAATGAGACATCGTTTTCCTCTGGGCTGGATGACCAGCTAACTTTCGAGACTTTTTTCCGCTTCCAGCTAACCCAGCAAATTGCACTGACTCCAAGTATCGAGTATATACATAACCCAGCGTTGAACCCTGACGATAATTCCTTATGGGTTTTTGGATTGCGTGCGAGATTGGCGCTTTGATTGCGTAGAAGTAAAAAAACTCACCTCTATTTTACTGTTCCTCTTCTCATCGTTCGAGATCCAAGCGACCGTGCTCGTGAAGCATTGGTTTTGAGCCGTCTGCTTTATCCCGCTCACCGACAGAAGTGGTAGATACAGGCAAAGGTTACTCACTGTCTCAGAAAATGCTCGGTAAAGTATGTGGTGTTTGAATGGGCTCCTCCAGGTACTTGCCGTGAGCCTAAAATGGCCGCTATTGGGCCAGAGAATACAACAGGCCGCACTGTTTGTTCGTCGTACACATCGCGCCAGAAGGGGAATGGATTTTGCGTCCGAAGATCATGTCTAGCTATTTGAGGGAATGTTGTGTAGCCAGGGATGAGCTTGCGAGGTTGTGGTGAAGCGGCATGGGTGCAGGTCGCCTAGCACTTTTAATACGATGGTTGAGCGTTCGAGCCGTTTACGACCGGCCATAGATTCACTGAGTTATCTATCAGGATTTAGTTAAAAAAACCAGCTAAAAAGCTGGTTTTTTTGTGCCATAAGCAGGCTCGACTACCTGGTCTGTCGTTATTAAAACTTCCTGCCTGTTCGCTTGAGCGTGATGGTTTAAAAGGGTTTTCTTTAAGCTCTGTGATCTGTTGGCCCATTAGGCAGCTAAATCTCTTCCAGGGACCTTCAAATTTTTTAACAGCTGCTATATTTATGGCAAGACGTATTTAGCCAAATATTGGGAGCCATGATATGAACGGTTTATTGAAGCCTGCTGTCGCATTGATGAGTCAGCTTAGTTATCCACGTAAAATGATTGTTATTTCCTTGCTCTTTATGGTGCCGCTTGTTGTTGTCTCGTACCTTTTGGTAGGAGAGTTAGGTGGCAAAATTGAATCGACAGAAAAAGAGCAGCGGGGGTTGGAATATATCAAGACCGTACGCCAGATTTATCAGCACTTTCCGCAGCATCGAGGTATGACAAACGCTTACCTAAACGGCGCGTCAGTATTTAGAGAGAAGATTTTGGCCAAAAGAGAGGCGATAAAATCAGATATTGCAGCGATTGATGAAATTGATGACCGTTATGGTGATGAGTTTGGGGCGCATGAGCGATGGGCGTCTATTAAATCGGAGTGGGCAAGTTTGGAGCAGCGTGCCTTTGACGGAGCTGCTGCAGCTATTTTTGCTAGCCACACTGTATTAATTTCGAATGTTTACGCGCTTTTTGAGCAGGTAAGCAACCAGTCTGGGTTGGTTCTGGATCCAAATATTAATACCTCTTTTATCATGGATGCGATTGTCTACCGTATTCCTCTGGCGACAGAAAATTTGGGACAATCTAGAGGAATGGGTTCTGGTGTTGCGGCGCGTGGTTCGGTCACGTTGAAGCAGCGTGTGAAGCTGGGGATGATGCTAGCGAATATTGATTCAAATTTTGGTTCAGCTGAAGAGAGTATGAAAATTGCGTTTAGAGAAAATGAGGGTCTGGAAGGTGAACTAGGCTCGATGCTGGTGGAGGCGAAAAGTGCAACCGCTGGCTTTGCTGGTATGGTTAAAAAGAAGATTCTGGAAGCTGAGTTTATAAATGCCGAATCAGATGCCATTTTTGCGGCTGGCACGGCGGCAATTAAAGCGAGTTACAAGCTTTACGATGCCATGGTGCCCGCACTGGACAACTTATTTGAAGAGAGAATAGGGCAGTTAGCTTCTACTCGGAACAGTTTATTGATCGTAATTTTTTTAAGCATTACTTTGGTTGCTTACCTGTTCTTAGGCTTTTATTTCGCAGTCGTTAATGCAATTCAGTCGCTGGATCGCTCTGTTAGTAAGATTGCAGGGGGGGATTTGACGGTAAAAGTGGATAGTGGCACTAAAGATGAATTGAGTAATATTGCTGAAGCCCTGAATGGCATGGTTTCTCATTTGCGCGGTACAGTGACTCGGTTGGGTGATCACGCATCACTACTGGCATCGGCATCGACTGAGCTATCTGCAACGACGGAGCAATCAAAAAATGGTGCGCAGGATCAGCAAAAGCAGACCGAACAAATTGCGACAGCGATGAATCAGATGTCCATAACCATTAGGGATATTGCTGCCAATGCTGAAACGGTCTCATCAGACGCACATAAAGCTGATCATGAGGCAAGCACAGGTGGAGAGGTTATTCGCAAAACAATTGTTGCGATTGAGAATTTGGCTGCGGAAGTGGGCAGTTCTGCAACAGTAATTCATGAGCTTGAGAAGAATAGTAACGATATCGGCTCGGTTCTGGATGTTATTCGTAGCATTGCCGATCAGACTAACCTGCTTGCCTTGAATGCAGCGATTGAAGCGGCGAGAGCGGGCGAGCATGGTCGAGGGTTTGCTGTGGTGGCCGATGAGGTCCGTACTCTGGCGGGCCGCACGCAGGAGTCAACGGCGCAGATTCAGGAGATGGTGGAAAGCTTACAGGGACATACTAAAGAGGCTGTTGATGTAATGGAGTCCAATAAGCATCACGCTGAAGAGATGGCGGGCCAGGCGGTGGGTGCTAAATCATCAATCGATAGGATCGTCGATACAGTTGGCCACATTATGGATATGACTACGCAGGTAGCGAGCGCCTCTGAAGAGCAGAGTGTGGTAGCAAAAGAGATTGACCGTAATGTTTTGCAGGTGACAGATGTGGCGCACGCCAGTGTTGCTGCCTCTGGAGAAATTGCGATAGCGAGCGAAGAGTTGGCGCGGCTGGCAACCGAACTGCAAGGTGAAGTCGCTCACTTCAAAACATAAGAGATGAAGGGCTGCTGTAATCGGTAGCAACAAGTGAATCAGGAGAAATAGATGTCGAGCTTTATAAATTCAGTAGATGAAAGAACCTCTCTCGCGGGGACGAACAAACTGGAGGTGTTACTGTTTAGTTTGGGTGAAGAGGAAAAAAGCGGACGGCAGGAGGTCTATGGGATCAATGTTTTTAAGGTGCGTGAGGTGATGCATGTACCGCAAATTACACACGCGCCTGATATGCCGGATTCAGTTGAAGGAATGGTTAGTCTTCGAGGTGTGATGGTTCCGGTTATCAATCTACAGAAATTTTGTGGTATTGAGGCTAAAGCCCCTCCTAATATCTTGATGATTACGGAATATAACAAGCATGTTCAGGGCTTTCTGGTTGATTCTGTTGATATGATTGAGCGTTTGAGCTGGAGTGATGTGAAGGCGCCCCCTCAGATGCTGGCAAGCCGCTTAGGTGGGCTGGTGACTGCGGTGACAGAGCTAAAGGATAAACGCCTCTGTATGATAATGGACGTCGAGAAGGTGCTGGCGGAAACAGCCTGCTTTTACGAGGACGATAATATTTTCGAAGGGATTAATCAGCATGATGAAAAGAATATAACAGTTCTGTATGCAGATGATTCTAGTGTGGCGCGCGGGCAGATAAAAAAGACGCTTGAGCATATGAAGGTCAGGCAACTCAGTGCCATTAATGGTGCAGTTGCCTGGAAAATGTTGAGAGATATCGCTTCTCAGTGCGAGGTGGATGGTAGGGATATTAAAGAGCGTATCAGCCTTATTCTGACTGATGTTGAGATGCCAGAAATGGATGGTTATGTTTTGACTCAAAAGATTAAGGCAGACTCTCGTTTTGATGGTATCCCTGTTGTGATGCACTCATCTTTGACTGCTGATGCGAACCAGGCATTGGGGGCGCATGTTGGTGCTGATGCCTATGTTCCGAAGTTCCAGCCGCATGAATTGGCTAAAACGCTGGAGAGCCTTTTCAAATAAAGAAAGGGCCATGCAGCAAGGTGGGTGCGAGCTTTCTTAGGCGCTGTGGCACGCAACACGGATTCTTATTAGAGCACTAAATAACAAGAAGCAGACCCTTTTTACGTAGCCAATTTCGCTGTTCTTTATAATTGGGAGAGAACTGCCCAACAAGCGACCAGAAACGGGGTGAATGGTTATGCTCGATCAGGTGGCATAGCTCATGTATTACGATGTAATCAATCACCGGGTCAGGTGCGATAATGATACGCCAGTTATAGCTGATTAATCCTTGATTAGAGCAACTTCCCCAGCGGCTTTTATACTGTTTAACCCGAATAGCCGTGTAGGTTGTGCCAATCATTTTAGCAAATCGCTCGGTTCGCTCTACCAGTTCCTGGTTGGCTAGCTCTTTGAAATGGTTGCTGATCAGTTCTTTGGTGCTTTGTGTGGCTTGTTTCCCTTTTATGGTTGAGATAATGAGTTGTTCACCCTTGATCGATATGCTTTCCTCACTGTTATTCTGGAGAGAAAGAGTCAGCTGTCTCCCACGGTAATAGAGTTTTTCACCTTCGGTGTAGTCTCTTTGTGAAAGGGCTATTACCGCACTCTGGCGTAATAGCTGCTTTTTAATCCAGTCACTTTTTTTTGCAATCAGCAGTTCAATGTCGCTTAAGCGTGCCCACTTTGGTACGGTAACAGTGATGTAGGACTCTTTGACTTTAATGGAGGCGCTTTTTCTTCGGTTTGTTCTTAAGATAACCACCTCAAACCCATCACCTTGAATGATGTCACCTGGAACGGGCTTTCGTTTAAAAAAAGAGATCATCGGCGGGGTGAGTATCTAAAAAATGTGGCTACTTTATCACGCTTATCTTTGCGAGAATGAGCCGCATGTAGGTAATGTGTTTTCGGTTAGGAGAGAGGGAAAGTGGGGCTAATCAAAATAATCCATTTGACGGCAGTTGTGCTGACGATTGTGGGCTTTATAACTCGGGGTATTTTGTTATTGCGCCAGTCGCCACTGATGAAGACAGTATGGGTAAAAAAAATGCCCCATATAGTCGATACGGTTTTACTGTTAAGTGGAATAACCCTGGCCTGGGTCACACACCAGAATCCTGTTGAACAGCCCTGGTTGGCGACAAAGTTATCGGCACTTTTACTTTATATAGGACTTGGATTGATTGCTTTTCGATTTGCGAAAACAAAAGGAGTCCAATTGGTCTCATGGTTGGCGGCGATAGTCGTATTTTTCTTTATGGTTTCTGTTGCAATGACAAAAAACCCATTCATTTTATGAGTAAAATTGACCGCTCGTCCCGGTTATTAAATACCTGTCTATACTCATAAAAATAGAGGTAATTTAAGGGGGTGAGGGAATGACAAAAAAGCTTAATGAAAAAGAAGTGATTTTAGAGCAATTAGCGGCGCTGATTCGTGAGAGAGTAAAAGGTGAGTCAGTGGAAGACATCACCTTTTTTTCACAAATATATTATCTGTATATTGCGGAAGAGGAACTATCCGCTCGATCTTTAGAAGATCTGTATGGCATTGTTCTGTCGCACTGGAATTTTGCCAAGCAGCGCAGCAAAGGGAAACCTAAAATCCGCGTTTATAACCCCTCCCTTGAAGATCATGGCTGGCAATCCTGTCATTCAATCCTTGAGTTGGTGATCGAGGACAGGCCCTTTCTGGTCGAGTCGATTGCCATGGAGCTTAATCATCAAGGTTTAACCAATCACCTGGTCATCCATCCTATTTTTGATATTGAAAGGACGGCGAAAGGTTATTTAAAAGAGATTAATACGACACTGAATGGTTGCTCAGAAGAGGGGGCGGAAGTTTTTATTCACGTGGAGTTCGACCGTCTTAGTGGTCCTGACCGTCTCGAAGAGGTCTCGCAGAAAGTTACCGCGGTGCTTGATGATGTTCGAGCCGCAACGGAAGACTGGCCCGCCTGCCTTGAGCAGGTGAAGCTGGCACGTAAGTCTTTAGAAAAAGTACCGAAAGGCATCAGCAAGCAGGCAGCCAAAGAATCGATGGCGTTTCTGGACTGGCTGATGGATGACCATTTTGTTTTTTTGGGATATCGACAATACAAGATTAGCAATCAAGATGACGCAAAGGGTTTCTGTATTATTCCAGATACCGGTTTAGGTGTGTTACGTGATGAAATTGCACCTATCCCGGCCTGTGAGTTCCTATTATTAAGTGAAGGAGCCTGTGGACGGGTTTGTGACAAGCAACCGCTTCTGATTTCTAAGGCGACATCTCGTTCGACCGTCCATCGGGCGGGGGTTATGGAATATATCGGTGTCAAACAGTTTGATTCCGCAGGTAATGTTATCGGTGAAAGACGTTTCTTAGGGCTCTATAGTTCGTCTGCTTACCAAAGCAATCCATCTCATATCCCGCTGATAAAAAACAAGGTTGCACAGGTCATTCAGCAGTCAGGTTTTGGGTCAAATACGCACAATGGCAAGGCGTTGTTGCATGCCCTTGAAGATTTGCCCCGGGATGAACTGTTTCATGCCAAAGAAGAAGAGTTGCTTGAATGTGGTTTGGGTATTTTGCAGTTGGCTGTGAGTCAGCGGGTAAAACTGTTTATTCGGGATGATGTTTATGGCCACTTTTTCTCCGTTTTAGTTTTTGTCCCGCGCGACCGTTATACGACAGATACTCGGCATAAGTTGCAGAAAATTTTTCTGGAGGCCCTACGAGGCAATGCCGCTGATTTCAATGTGCAGTTATCTGAATCAATACTTGCTAGAGTTCATTTTGTTATTCGTCGCCCCGAAGGGCTGGATGTTGAATACGATCTCCGCGAAATAGAACAGAAAATTATCGATGCCTTGCACAGCTGGGAAGATGGTGTGGTTGATGCTTTACATGGCTATTTTGGCGAAGAGCAGGGGAATGATCTGTATAACCACTATGGAAAAGGGTTTTCGGCAGCTTATCGCGATGATTTTCCGCCCAGAAATGTAGTTTTAGATGTTGAACGGCTTAGTGGGTTGGGGAAAGAGGGATCCGGGGATATAGAGATGATGCTCTATCAGCCACTGGAGATGGAAGGCGATAACTTGCGATTCAAATTGTACTGCAGAGGTGAGCCAGCGCCGTTATCACACACGTTGCCGATGCTCGAAAATATGGGAGTGCGTGTTATCGACGAACGCCCTTACGAAATTATTGAGCAGAGTCGCGGTGAGAGTTTCTGGATTCATGATTTTGGCCTCCAGCCTGCTATAGGCAGTGAAATTGATATCGAAGCATTAAAGCCGCTGTTTCAAGATGCATTTGAACAGGTCTGGTCTGGCCGTATTGAAAACGATGGTTTCAATAGTCTGGTTATTGGTGCGGGTATGGCCTGGCAGGAAGTGACTGTTTTGCGAGCTTTCTATTTCTATTTGCGTCAGACAGGGGTTGCTTTCAGTCAAGGCTATATCGAGCAGACATTGAACAGTAACCCTGATATTGCCAGGCTTTTAGTTACTTTTTTCATGATTCGCTTCAACCTTGATGAAAAAGGGCGGGAGAAAAAACTCGAGAAGTTGCAAAACGATATTGAGCTCGCGATTGATCAAGTTGCTTCGCTCGATGAAGACCGTATTTTGAGGCGTTATCTCGAGTTGATTCTGGCAATTGACCGTACGAACTATTTTTGCTCGAATGAGGATGGTAAAGGTTTCCCTTACCTGTCGGTGAAGCTTGATCCTTTGAAAATAGCGGGGCTACCTGAACCTCGGCCCAGGCATGAGATTTTTGTCTACTCTCCACGTGTTGAGGGGGTGCACCTGCGAGGTGGGAAAGTGGCGCGTGGTGGATTGAGATGGTCAGATCGGCGTGAGGATTTTAGAACGGAAGTTCTGGGGCTAATGAAGGCTCAAATGTCCAAGAATGCGGTGATTGTTCCGACGGGGGCCAAAGGTGGTTTTGTCGCAAAGCAACTGGTTGACTCAATGGATAGAGAATCGGTGCAGTTGGAAGTTATCGACTGCTATGGCATTTTTATTCAAGGGTTGCTCGATCTGACGGACAATCTATCTGGCGAGGAAATCATAAAGCCCGAAAAAGTGCTCTGCTACGATGAAGATGATCCGTATTTGGTCGTAGCAGCAGATAAAGGGACAGCGACTTTTTCCGATATTGCGAATGCCATTGCAATTAAAAATGATTTTTGGTTGGGGGATGCTTTTGCATCCGGTGGTTCAGTCGGTTATGACCATAAACAGATGGGGATAACTGCTAAGGGGGCCTGGGAGTCGGTAAAACGCCACTTTCGTGAACTGGGTAGTGATATACAGCAAGAACCAGTCACTGTGGTAGGTATTGGCGATATGTCCGGAGATGTTTTTGGCAATGGCATGCTGCTGTCAGAACAGATTAAGCTTATAGGGGCATTTAATCATCTGCATATTTTTCTCGACCCTGATCCCGACCCAAAAGCCAGTTTTAAAGAGCGTAAACGGTTGTTTGAACTGCCGCGCTCTTCCTGGAGTGATTATAAAAAGTCACTTATATCCAAAGGTGGAGGGATCTTTCCACGGAGTGCGAAATCGATTCCTTTATCACCAGAAGTTAGAGCTATTCTCGGCCTGTCCGAGAAGAAAATGGCACCAAATGAGTTGATTCAGGTGATGCTAAAGGCGCCGGTTGACTTGCTATGGAATGGCGGGATAGGAACCTACGTGAAATCGGCGCAGGAACAGGATACTGATGTAGGTGATCGTGCCAATGATGCCGTTAGAATTGATGGTTCTGAATTGAATTGCAAGGTTGTTGGTGAAGGTGGAAATCTGGGCTTTACCCAGCTGGGCAGAATCGAATTTGCCTCAAAAGGCGGGCGCATCAATACAGACTCGATTGATAATTCTGCAGGTGTTGATTGCTCCGATCATGAGGTCAATATTAAGATTTTGCTCAATAAAGTTGTTTGTCAGGGTGACTTAACAGATAAGCAACGCAATAACCTTCTTGAGAAGATGACCGATGAGGTGGGGAGATTAGTTCTTAGGCACAATTATTTACAAAGCGGTGCAATTAGCATGATTGAGGCACATGCACCAGCAATGTTAGC
>QNFJ01000052.1 GCA_003646305.1 Gammaproteobacteria bacterium
AAGTCGTTACTTCCCGAGTCTCTACCCGGCAGCAAGCCAGACAACTCCATTCTTGAAACTGCGCTAGCCTTAATTGAGGAACACCCAGGCACCGATGTTGTGCTGATCTCAAAAGATATTAACCTGCGCATTAAAGCGACTGTGTTAGGTATCCCCGCTGAAGACTACAGGACCGATAAAGTTCTTGATGATATCGATCTACTTTACAGTGGCGCTCAAAAATTACCTGAAGACTTCTGGGAAAGTCACGGAGATAAGATTGAATCATGGCAAAAGAATGGTCGGACTTTTTATCGTGTAGAAGGTGAACTGACCGCCGACTGGTTCCCCAACGAGCTTCTCTACATGACCGGTGCCGGTAAAAAAGGTTTTGAGGCGATTGTCCGAACACTGGAAGGTGATTCGGCAGTTATCGAGCTCATCCAGGATTTCAGCTCTTCTCTGCGTGATGTCTGGGGTATCAACGCACGGAACCGGGAGCAGAACTTTGCGCTCAATGTACTGATGGATCCAGAAATTGATTTTGTCTCTATTTTAGGAACAGCCGGAACGGGTAAAACACTACTTGCGCTCGCTGCAGGGCTTGCACAAACACTCGATGATAAGCTCTACACGGAAATCGTTATGACCCGTGAAACAACCCCGGTTGGCGAGGATATTGGTTTTCTACCGGGAACCGAAGAGGAAAAAATGGCACCCTGGATGGGGGCTCTCATCGATAATCTGGAATTCCTGACCAATCCAGCTGAAGGAAATGAGTGGGAGCGCGGTGCCACAAATACGCTGATTTCAAACCGAATCAAAATTCGCTCACTAAATTTTATGCGTGGCCGAACCTTCCTTAATCGTTACCTCATCATCGATGAGTCTCAAAACCTGACTGCAAAACAGATGAAAACCCTCATCACCAGAGCGGGACCCGGCACAAAGATTGTTTGCCTTGGGAATATTGCACAAATTGACACACCCTATCTGACCGGAACAACCTCCGGGCTGACCTATGTGGTCGATCACTTTAAAAACTGGGCTCACAGCGCACATATCACGCTCCAGAGAGGCGAGCGCTCACGCCTGGCAGATTACGCATCTGAAACCCTTTAACCAGTCTGACACCTCCAAACCAGAAAGCCACCCTGATCGGGTGGCTTTCTGGTTTGGTAAGAGGTTAATTATTCAGTAAACCATCTCAACATGACTGACACCATCAACCGCTTCGACCCATTCAACAACCTGTTTTTCATTATTC
The DNA here is from genome assembly GCA_003646305.1 of Gammaproteobacteria bacterium. GTDB lineage: Bacteria > Pseudomonadota > Gammaproteobacteria > Methylococcales > UBA2780 > UBA2780. Next base: position 1,247 of record QNFJ01000052.1, read on the forward strand.
CTGTTTTTGTTACCCAGCACATAAACGACACCACCAATGCTGGCAACCTTCAGTAAAGGAACACCTTCTTGCGTCAACGCATTTTGCTTCATCAGCGCCAATTCGACCTGGGCGGTCAAAACAGCATCTTCACCTCGTGATAAATAATCACCCGGCTGACTGATCACAACGCGATTAAAAACACGACGAACCGCACTACATTTCGCTTTATTCCGTAAATTGAACTTTCTTCGTTCATTAAATAGATGTTGTTTCTTTTTCTCACAAGCTTGACTGTTTGCCGGTTTTGCGAGCACCGCATCACCTGCTTCTCTTTTAACATCTACGACCGCTAAAACTACCTTTTCAATCTCATTACGCAACTCGGTACTTTTAGCAACGCCTGCAATCAGAATCGTATCACCCATACTCAATACTTTGACATCACTCTCTTTACGAATTACCGGTTCTGAAAAAAGCTTCTTGAACAATCCCAGCTCCAACTCTTTATCATCAAAAACGGCCTCAATTACATTATCTTCCTCAAACGGCCATAAGCCAGCTGAAGCCGAACCACACACGACTAGCAAAGTGATCAAAACAAACCCAGGAATATTTTTCCTCATTTCTTATCCATCAATACAAGATCATTCACATTGGGCCAGGCATGCAAAACTGCCTGCACTAGCGTTGCCAACGGAATAGCAAAAAAGACACCCCAAAGCCCCCACAGCCCACCAAAAGCAAGTATTGCTATAACAATGGCAACAGGGTGTAAATTAACAACCTCTGAGAATAAAAGAGGAACCAGTAAAACACCATCGAGCGACTGAATAACCCCATAAGCAATCATGATGTAGGCGAACGGTTCAGTCCATCCCCACTGAAAGTAGCCCACCACAACAACAGGAATCGTCACCAAGGTTGCCCCAACATAAGGGACGATCACCGATAGCCCGATGAGCACACCTAGTAGCAGGGCATAATTCATCCCCATCAATGAGAAGGTGATAAAGCTAGCCACAAAAAGGATCGCAACTTCCCAAAACTTCCCTCTCACATAGTTACCGATTTGGCTATCAACATCCTGCCAAACCCCGTTAACCAAATAACGCTCTCTGGGCAGAAACCGTGTAAACCACTTAACGATTACCTCTTTATCTTTTAAGAAAAAAAAGACCATGAGGGGAACCAGAACAAGATAAATAATAACTGTCAACACGCCGATAACTGATGAAGCAGAGGAAGTCAGTATTGATTGGCCCAAAGTCACCATATTTTCCCGAATCTGCGCCAAAATTTCCTGCAGCTGCTCAACCGAAATAAAATTAGGATAATGCTCAGGCAGGCGCATTAGTGCTTCCTGCCCTTTCGAGATCATATTCGGGAATTGTTGAATCAGCTCGACGGACTGCCCCATGACCAGGGGCAACAGCAGCAAAAAAACAAACATAAGTAATGCAATAAATAGCGCATAGACAGCCAGCACTGCCGGCAACCGAGGTAAATTAAATCTCTCAGCCATGCCCACCAGCCCTTCCAGGAGATAGGCGATTACAATACTGGCAAGAACCGGCGCCAAAATGTTGCCCATCATATAAATAATGGCAAAACCTAAAATCAGCAATAGAGACAGTAAAACAACCTGCGGGTTCGAAAATGCGTTAGTAAACCAGTCTCTTAATGCTTGCATCGTCTGCTATTAATTATCCGTTTTAGTGCCCGTGAATGTAACACAAGGGAAACTCTAATTAGAGCATCCCCTGTGAACGACAAATTAAAACTCTAAACCGGTGGTGGGCTGACCACTCCGCTATTTTTTTTCTCTTCCAAAAAGACATTGATATCTGCTTCAGTAAAACCAATCTTTGCCGCAACTTTGTGGGCGTGACTGATTTTTGAAATACCATCGACAAACCGGTGCGTCAAAACATCACCCTCAATTCCAACCTGCCTGAAAATACCAATGCCCTGTTTGCGATAATGATCGGCTAATTCGTGGTTATGCGTCACCAGAAGCGTCGAATTCCCCAATTTGCTAAAGCCATCCAGAATTGTAATGGAGGTCTTCAGCTTCTCTTCGTATGTTGTTCCTTCGGCCAACTCATCAAGCACAACAAGTGAATTAGGTGTTGTTTTCATAAAAATAGCCTTGGTGTGCTTTAGCTCTGTACCAAAACGACCCACATCGGCTGAAAGTGTATTCACTTCCGGTGTTTGATAGTAAATACCATCAACAATTGATAGCGATGCCTCATCTGCCGGCACGTAGCACCCAATCTGCGCCAATAGCTGTATTTGTGTGATCGTTTTACACAGCGCCGTTTTACCGCCACTATTAGGGCCGGTAATAAAGGTCACACGCTCGTCTTTTAGCTTAATGTCATTCGGAACATAGTCAGGGTCTTTTTTACCCAGAATGGGGTTCCGTGCCCCTTTTAATTCAAGCGTATGCGCGGTTGCACTGAACACTTCTGGCAAAATAACCTTTGTAGAATAACTATCGCCATATTGTTGGAATGACAATAACTCATCTAACTCCCCCAGCGCGCCAAGTACTTTGGCGGTTTCCTCAGACGTTGCAAAGAGCTTAGATAACGGATAGAGAAATGTTTCTTGGTCAAAACTCGTCACAGAAGGGATATAAACCCCCAGCAGCACAAATGGCAGCATCCATAATGGCGTATGCAAGGCAATCTCAGGATCAAACATCATTGGCGCAAATGCCGCAATTAGCGCAAACATCGCCACCAGGATTGGCTTAATTAGCCCTGGCCGGAATTTAACTCCTGGTTTAAAACCCTTTTCCTTTTTTGTTTTTAATCCGCCAAAGGTCTTATAAACAGGTCCCTCCATGAGTTTACACTCACGCTTGTCTCCGAAACTGACCAACGTGCTGACTAATCTTTTCAGATAATCACTTTTTACTGGAGGTAGTAATCCAGCATCTTCCGATAGCTCGGGCAATAACTTCATCCCCGCCCTATGCTCAGCATATCCATAACCCTGAAACTCAAGCTTATCCGGATCAGTCGACCCCATATAACCTGTATATTTCGCAAATAGAAAACTATAGTAATCCTTCTCTTTTACCGCAGCCTCTCTAAGTAATTTATCGAGCGCTGATGTGAGCTTCTTATCTGAGGCTAACTCTTTTAATGCCTCCTGCTTTTCTTTGATCTCTTCGGCAGCCCGAGCCTGACCCGTCACAGAACGATAGAGCGTCTCTTTTCCAATCAATGTTCGTGTCGTATCCAACACATCCAATAGCCCATCAATTTCAGCTACCTGGTGGGTTGCTTCATCCATAATCAGGGGACGCTCAACCTCGTCTCTTTCAAAAACAGGTGCGCCGCGCGATTCTGCCTTTCCAGTTACCAGATCAAACAGCCTTTTAGCTGGGCCACGTGCATTGTGAACAAACATAAGTTAGAGACTCCTTATAAAGCGTTTCGGGAGCATAGGGAATTCATCTCAAGTTTTCAAGGTAAATTAGACGTCGTTTTAAAGCGCTTCAGAGAAATAGACTTTCCGATCAACAATCTCAATAGCAACTAGCTTTAGTCTTTTACCTACACAAGGACCCTCGATGCAGACACCGTCGCTCATCCTGAAAAGTGCCTGATGGTTCTTACACCTGATCAAGTTCCGCTCCGGGTGCATAAAATCATCACCATTAAAATCCAATGGCAAATTATAATGAGGGCAAAGATTATCGAAGCCGTGAACGCTTTCGCCCTCACGCACTAAAATCATCGTGTGCTGGGCGTTGCCATCAGGAAAGATGGCTCGCCGTGTTCGCCCCTCTTCAATATCATCCAGGTTACACAAATAATATTTTTCATCTTGCATATCACCCTCCTCTCGAAAAATCTCAAAACAGCAGGAAATGGCCTGCATCAGGGCTAACCAAACAGATTCTGGTTAGTAAGATAAAACAAACTTGATGCCTATCCTGCTGTGACAGCCCGGCTACCTCCCCAGATGTCAAACCTATTTCCAGGTAAGAACCATTTGGATAAACAAAGCGGTTATCTTGCCCCCCCCTCAATCACAACAGGAGATCAAGCTGCAGCTAGAGCAATCGTTGCTAAAAGCAATGCTTTCTCAGTAGCGACGCCTATACAAATTGAACCTTGGTTACGTAGCGGAGAATTTAATATTCTAGATTTCCATGAACCGCGGATGAAAATTGATTATGGATTTATTTACAGGCAGGACTGTATGCTGGTGCCAGCCGCTAAGGCATTCATGCGGCACGTTCGTGAGATTGAAACAGAAGTAACCCATCTCTAATGAAAAAACTATTTCCCAATTTAGATTCCACCTGACAACAACTACATTGCTAATCCGAGAACACCATAACCACTGCACGCTTCCAGGAAAACCTATCATCTGGTGGCCTACAGTATTTCCAGATACCTGATCCCACCATGTAGAAGAATACAACACCGATTGTTAGCTATTCTTTTCATCCTAATAGTTGATATAATAACCGAATTCTTGCCGGGGTGGCGAAACTGGTAGACGCGCTGGATTCAAAATCCAGTTGGGGCAACTCAGTGCCGGTTCGATTCCGGCCCTCGGTACCAAACAAGAGTACAAAGCAGTTCAAGAAAGACCAGAAACCCGTTAGTTGAAAGGCTTTACGGGTTTTTTATTGTCCAATGAGGCTCAGTCAGATTCATTGAGATGCCACCAACCGTGAAAGCAAAAGTGACCAATTAAACTTCAAACCTCGCTTGTGCAGTGGCACAGCTAAATTCACCACTATATTATGAGGACTATTAAGGTAGCTAACATGGGACTAACCCGCTATACATTAAAACCCCACCCCGATATTACAAGGTTTTCTGTTAATTCAAATTTTCATCTTTCCAATATTTTGTTCCCTGAATCGTAATTTGCGCCGCCAACCCATGTTCAGTTAATTGATAGAGCTTTACTCCTGGAGCGATATCAAATGCGTCATTTAGTGAATCTCCACTTTCACCAGATTTTGCCGCTGCATCAGCCTGTGCACCAGCTTGCCAGCCTTCATTAACGAAATAGTTAAATGCCTCACTGTTAGAAAAGATAAAAATAGCGTAAAAATCTTTTACTCCCATACCAACACCTACACCACCTGAAAACATGCTCATGAAGGTGTCTTCACCGGTCTTATTATTATGTGCCACACCCGCGCCATTTGCCGTTGAAATAAGAAAGAGGTTAATCCCAATATTGCTAAAAACAACATAACCTACTGAATTCTGAACCTCTTTTCTCGCATGAGGGCTTTCTTTATACAGCTTATTTAGCGTGGCCTTACGCATATCGAGCAACCCTTTTCTCGCTTCTCGCGGTTCTTTCTCTTCACTAAAAAATCCGGTTAGTAAAAAGAAAGAAATAGATGCCACTAGGATGGCTGTGATTTTTTTTCATTGCACTTCCTTTAATAATCCTTTAATAATCAAAAAGAAAAAGTTTGGATCAGAATCTTAGCCTGCATTGGAGCCACTTTATCTACAATTAATTCTCCACTTTCTACTTCTGCACCAAATGATAACGCGTCAACAGTCCATGTGTAGAGGAATCATGGCGACCAGGCAGGCCTCCATCAATCTCTTCTACGATTACATTAGCCAGCTGCTTTCCTAACTCGACCCCCCACTGATCAAATGAATTGATATCCCAAATTATTCCCTGAACCGATATTTTGTGCTCATACAACGCGATGAGTGCCCCCAAAGCCTCAGGTGTTAGCCGGTCCATTAAGATAGTGTTGCTTGGACGATTCCCATCAAAGGTTTCATGCCCAACTAACCGGCTAATTTCCCTTTCATTAAGCCCTCTTTTTTTGAGTTCGATACAAACCTCTTCAGCTGTTTTACCTTTCATCAGCGCTTCTGACTGCGCAAAGCAGTTCGCCACCAACAACTTATGGTGTTCTTTCAGGTTACAATCGGATTTTAATGCCACGATAAAATCTGCCGGTACAGGCTGGGTCCCTTGATGAAGTGACTGATAAAAAGCATGCTGTCCATTGGTCCCAACCTCTCCCCAGATAACCGGGCTTGTCTCGACGGTTATCGGATGACCCTCTCGGTCTACCGACTTGCCATTACTTTCCATGTCACATTGCTGGAGGTAAGCTGGAAAGCGGCTTAACCGGTGATCATAGGGCAAAACAGCAACGCTAGAGGCTTTCTGAAAATTTCGGTTCCATATCCCCACTAAAGCTAATATAACCGGCATATTCTCTAATAGGGGAGATTGGCTGAAATGTTCATCCATTAGATAAGCACCCTTGAGCAACCTCTCAAAAGAGTCCATACCAACGGCTAAAGCAATGGAAAGCCCAACAGCTGACCACAGAGAAAATCGCCCACCAACCCAGTCCCAAATTTCAAAGCTATTATCCGGGTTTATTCCGAATGCTTTCACCGCTTTCAAATTAGCTGAAACCGCCACGAAATGATTGGCAATAGCTGCATTATCTGAGTAGCCAGCTAGAAGCCACTTTTTAGCGCTTCGTGCATTGGTCATCGTCTCCAGCGTTGTGAAAGTTTTTGAGACTACGACAAAAAGTGTTGTCTCGGGAGAAAGTTTGCTCAGCCGCTGACTCAGCTCTTCGCCATCAACATTCGACACAAAATGAACATCGACCTCTTGCACTGCCTGCCTTGATAGAGCACTAACAACCATACGAGGCCCAAGATCAGACCCCCCTATACCAATATTGACGATATCGGTGATTCGCTTACCACTAAAGCCCCGCCAACCCCCCAGATGAACCGACTCTACAAGTGCCCGCATTCTATGCTGTACAGACATGATGGCCGGCATTACATCTTGACCATCAACGTAAACAGGCTGCTCCGAAAAATTTCGTAATGCTGTATGTAAAACGGCTCTATTTTCCGTGTTGTTGAGTTTTTTCCCGGCAAACAGATCTGCAATTCGCTCTTTCAGGCAGCTTTCATTTGCCAGCACCGCCAGAAAATCCAGCGTTTCTGCTGAAAGATGGTTTTTTGAATAGTCTAGAAAAAGCCCAGCCGCCTCGATGGAAAATTTCGAGAACCTCTCAGGATCGTTTTCAAAAAGATCATTTAAGTGAATATCTTTTGATTCACTGTAATGCTGATCAAGTGCTTTCCAGGATGGCCTGTCGGATCTATTGTTCATCCGAAAAAGCGTAGGCGCTGAAGGGTGTTAAATCAAGAAAAAGATTGGAGCTGAGTAACACAAAAGCTCGTCCATAAGCTTTCATTTGTTGAGTCTATTGGGAAGAGAGGAGAATGGGCTTGGTGCTTCTAACCTGTTTACAGCAGACTAAGCTGCCTGAACAGGGATTGAGTTACTGCTATGAGTCACCCGGTTATCTGTGTCGAAATAAAGCATTGTCGGCTTGAATGCAGCCAGTTCATTCTCATCCAGCCCAGCAAATGCAGCGATAATCAGCAGATCATTTTCGCATGCTCGCCGAGCCGCAGCACCATTTACCGAAATAACACCCGAGCCTGCTTCCGCACGTATAGCGTAAGTTGTGAAGCGCTCACCATTGTTGATGTTATAGATATCAATTTGTTCGTACTCTCGTATCCCTGAACGATCTAGTAAATCTCCGTCAATCGCACAAGAACCTTCGTATTCAAGTTCTGCATGAGTTACACGTACTCGGTGCAACTTTGCTTTTAGCATCGTTGTCTGCATACTAACTGCCTATTTCAATCATGAGCGAGGCATTATGCCAGCTTAAAGGTGGGTTGGCAATTATTTTGTGCGTTTGCATAATTGCTTAACTTTCATATAGTTACAATCAAAATAACCATCTTGGCCGCATAAAAATCAATATGTTACCGGAGGTGGCCTTCCGCCGCTTCCAGTGGTTTTATCAAAAATCTCTTTGACAACGCCACGAGCTTGCTGGAATGTTGCTTCCTGGTCAAAAGAGTTAAGTGCTCCCCCCGGTCTTCCTGCATCTTCAGGTGCCGGCTGCCAGTAAACTGTTTGCGTTGGGAAGGCAAATTCAACACCCAATTGATCGGCTAACCTCAAAATATCCAGCAAAAAGCGGTGTCTTTCCCGCAGTTCAGTTCCCCATTCTGGAACAGCCCAGAAAACATAGACCAGCACATCAAGTGAGGCATGCCCCATTTCATTCAGGTAAACATGATAATAATCCTTTCGCATGTAAGGATGAACACGAACAATCTCACGTACTCCTTCGCAAAATGCCTCAATCCTCTCGGGAGGGGTGTCGTAAGTCAGAGAAACTTTACTGGAATAACGCCTGTAGTGGCGCTCCCCCATATTGTCGACACTTGCCGTTATAAAGTGAGAGTTTGGAAAATAAATCAGCGAATTATAAAAAGTTCTGATTTTAGTGCTTCGCAATCCTATCTCTTCAACCGTCCCTTCAACCTCACCATTGCCGACTACAATCCAGTCACCCACTCGGAAAGTTCGATCCAGGAAAATAGTAATTGAGCCAAAAAGATTCTGTACCATATCTTTTGCAGCCAAAGCGAATGCCATACCAACCAGCCCGAGACTGGCCAGTACACCCGTAACATTGAAGTTCAACGTATCGGTAATAAACAACAACCCCATTACTGAAATAAAGAGTTTGAATGTTTTAGTCACCAAAGGGATAAGGACATCATCAAGTGATGACTCCGACCGAGAGGCAAAATGATGTAAATAAATACCCAGCACATCGACTAGTCGAAAACTACTCCAGACACATGACAGGCTGAACAGCATCTTAACCGCGACCATGAGATAAACTAATGCATTTGATGACAGCCCCAGCACCATCAATCCAGCCCACCATAATGATGCCATAGCAGAAAGACCAAGCGGCCTCAACGCCACATCGGAAACCTTGCTTTTCTTCGTTATAAGAGCACTTTTCTTTTTCCAGTGCCTAACCAATAGCTTTAGTAGAAATGCGACAAACCGGTCAGCTATAAACCCCAGAAAGATGATTAAAAACAGGCCGATCCACTGCCAATGTTTCAACAGAAGATAGGTCTCGTTTAGCTTCTTAGGAATTTTCCCTCTTAGCTTAAGATGCCATGGCATCTGTTCCCCTTTCAGGTTTTTGCTATCAGCCAACTCCTCCATTATTTCCGGTAGGATGGCTAGTGTTTCAGAACTGAATAACCATCGACCATCGTCTTGCCGCGAAATAACCACCTGCCCAGATTTGTAGGTATTAAAAACCCACGGCCTTCCTGTTTTTCGTGTTGAAACTTTTTCCAGGTTGATAACACGAGTACGATCAATAACTTCAAGCAAAACCCAGGCGGCCTCACCTCCCTTTTCTTTGCGTATTAAATCGTTCACTTCAGACAAATCAAGCGTTGAAATAGCGCCCTCGATCGCCTCACTATGCCCTTTATTCACTTTATCCATGGAGCTGAAGAAGGTGCTCATAGTCTCTTTAGGCGAAGCAAGCCCCATACTTTCAGGGGTTTTCTTCACCTCTTTTACCTCTTCTTCCTGAGTTGGCAGGCCTAGTCCACTCATATCTGCAATTGTATTGAACGAAAAAAGCAGCAGAAAACAGCTAATGAATATAATTCTTACCCGCATTTTCATGACATCAACCTGTTAAAAGAGAGATTATCGATCAGGCGTGGCGCCCCAAATTGTGCGGCGGCTAAAATGACTAGCTCCACATCATCCTCTGCAGCCGGATTAAGATCAGAGCGACGAGAAACAGTGAAGTACTCGGGCTTGAAGCCTGCTTTATTCAGCCTATCTATCTGTTCAGATTCAATTGCCTCAATAGACCTCTCGCCAGCCAAAATAGCTTCTTTTGCATCACAAAGGCAACGATATAGAAGAGAGGCCTGCTCTCGCTCGTCTGATTTCAAATAGCCATTCCGAGAACTCAATGCTAACCCGCTTGCTTCTCTAACGGTCGGCACACCTTGAACCGTAATCGGCATATTGAGCTCTTTAACCATTTTGCGAATAACCGACAGCTGCTGGAAATCTTTTTCACCAAATAGCGCCAAATCAGGGCCAACCATATTAAAGAGCTTACAAACAATCGTTGCCACACCTCGAAAGTGGCCCGACCGATGCTCCCCACAGAGCATTTCAGAAACGC
>QNFJ01000053.1 GCA_003646305.1 Gammaproteobacteria bacterium
AAGTTTCATTGCACCCATGGGGCATAGTTAAGTGGAAAATAAAGCCCTTCCGCTTAATTTAGCTTATGTATCCACGATGAAACGAAGTGCCATGACATTTTGGGCAAGGCGGAATCTTTCCTGCTTTATGAAAATGTAGCTTCTCACCACATTCATCACATACGAGTGTACCTGCACCAATAACTTCTCCTGTTCGAGGGTGCAACCGATGTTTAATCTCACCTTTTAGCACTAATAGTTGAAGCTTGGCCTCATCGGCTGTAACAAGTAATTTATCCAACGCGACACTCTTTAGTGCGCCAAGCTCAAAGCCGAGAAAATGCTGAACCTTTGGTTCATTTTTAGCCAGATATTCTACTGCTTCATGCACATCCTGTTTAAGCCATTCTGCCAGTTTTTCAGCATCATCCTGGCCCACCTTTTCTAGCTTTACGGCCTCATCCTTTGCTTCATCAATAAACTTATGTAGGACTGGAGCTGATAGCTCTTCTGCTTTGTGGAAGTTTTCAACTGCACGCTCATACATCGTTTCATAAACTTCACCAAGCAGATCAATTGGGGTCTTCGTTTGTTGATTTTTCATTTTAATCTCCTGTTGCACCCTAAAGGGTATAAGTTCCATTGAAGCGAAAAATAAAGAATTTCCACTTAATCATTTTAAAGCTAAAACAATACGCTTTTTTGTCGCGGATTAACTGATCTACATCAATCATTCAAAAAAGTGACCTGCGCTTTAATTTCAGATGGTCTCTTTTATGACATATTCAAGAAGGAGGATTTGATTGCTTCATGTTTGGCAACACAAACGATCATCAATACATCCTATGCTTAAACAGCCATCCCGCCATAGCAAGCGACAGTGCTGCAATAATCGCCATTGGCCAAAACTGTGGCCATAACAATCCAAGATCACCCCCTTCCATAAAAACTGAGCGAATAATCACCAAAAAATACTTTAATGGGTCAATCCAAGTCAAAAGCTGAACCACATCAGGCATGTTGGCAATGGGTGTCGCAAACCCAGATAAAATAACAGCAGGAACCAAAAATAGAAAAGCCCCTAAAACAGCCTGCTGCTGCGTGATACAAATTGCTGAGATCATCAAACCAATACCAACAGCTGAGAGTAAAAATAGAAATAGCCCTAAATAAAGCGCCACAAAGCTACCCCTCAGTGGAATATCGAACCATCCAACAGCCAACGTGATAATAACGCCTCCTTCAATCAAGCCAATCAGTAGCCCAGGAAGTGCCTTGCCGATCAGGATAAAAACTGGGTGAACGGGGGTTACCAACAACTGATCAAATGTACCCTGTTCGCGCTCTCTAGCAACCGATAATGCGGTAACAATAAGCGTAACAACCAGCGTCAGCAAACCTACAATCCCTGTAACAATGAACCATTGGGAATGTAGATTTTCGTTATACCAGGCACGTGCTTCAATAATCGCCGGAGGCCCTCGCGCCTGTTTTTGATCGCTCCATTGCCGATTGAGCTGGAGAATAATATCGCGCAAATAGTTCAGCGCTATCATTGCCGTGTTCGAGTTACGTCCATCAAGAAGTAGCTGAACCGTTGCGCTTTCACCTTTAGCGATCGTCGCACTAAATTCACTATCTATATGCATCACCAGTAGCACATCTCGATTATCGATTAACCCAGCAATTTCCGACTCTTTCTGAATCCTATAAAGCACATTGATATTGGGAGAACCTTCAATACGGCCGACCAATTCACGAGAAGCAATACCTCGATCTTCGTTGTAAATAGCAACTGAGATATTATCGAGATCATAGCTCGCCGCATAGCCGAAAACTAATAGCTGCGCAATCGGCGGGCCAATCAGGACAAAGCGGCTACTTTTGTCACGAAGTAGAGCCAAAAACTCTTTTAGAGCCAGTGCAATAATGAGCAAAAAGGGACTATTCATGACACCTACTCCAGGCTCTTTCTTGTTTTCTTAGCCACCAGCCATGAAAAAACTGCCAGCAGAATTAAAAGTGCGCCAGTATTTGCCAAGATAACCGGCCAAATATCTCCCGCAAGAAATAGCGTCTGAAGTATCGCCACAAAATAACGTGCCGGCACAATGTGTGTAATGAGCTGTATTGCTGCCGGCATGGAATTAATATCAAAAATAAAACCCGAAAGGATAAACGCGGGTAAGAAACCGGTAATGATAGCGATTTGCCCCGCTACAAACTGGTTTTTAGCCACCACAGATATCAACAACCCGACCGCTAGACTGACCAACATATAGAGTGAACCGGTCAACAACAAGAGCCACAGCGACCCCTCAAATGGAACTTTAAATAGCCATATTGCTAACAAGAAGTTTACAAATAAACTTGTTATTCCAAGAACAAAATAGGGAATCAACTTTCCAGCTATAAATTCATGGTTACGCAACGGTGTTACAAACAGCGCTTCCATTGTCCCTCTATCCCACTCTCTAGCCACCACTAATGCTGTTAGAAGTGTTCCAATTAGCGTCATAATAATCGCCACAACGCCCGGCACCAGAAAAAACCGGCTATCCACTGCTGGATTAAACCAAACTCTGTGCTCTAACTGTATAGGCATCTCTAACTTAGTCCCCCGCGCCTCAGCTTGATGGGTGATCCATGCAAGCCAAGTCCCTCTGATATAGCCTAAAGTGAGGTTTGCCTGATTGGAATTAACCCCATTCACCCTGACAGCAATCACCGCATCTGGTTGGCTAAAAAGCTTGCGTGCAAAATCATTTTTTAACCAGACGATGCCATCTATGTCTCTCTGTTCCAGCGCTCTCTCAGCCTGCTGAATTGTCTGAAAATAAAAAGGTGAGAAATAATCAGATTTTTCAAATGAACCACTCAAAGATTGCGTTGACGCATCAGGTTGTTCAACAACAATACCGATGGGGATATTTCTGGCATCGAGTGAAACACCATAACCAAAAAGAAATAACAGCACGACAGGCAACACAAAGGCAATCGCGATACTTGATGGATCTCTCATGATTTGCAGACTCTCTTTACGAATCAGGCCTGCTAAACGCTGACGACCAGCAGTTGTCATGCGCTCTGATCCGTCTGTTGCTCAATCAAGTAGATGAATGCCTCTTCCATGGTTGGCAGTGGCTGGGCCTCTTTTTGCGCCAACTGCTTCAGTTGCAACGGTGTACCTTGTGCCAAAACCTGACCACTCGCCATGATAATCAGCCGATCGCAGTAATTGGCTTCGTCCATAAAGTGAGTGGTAACCAAAACCGTTACTCCCGACTCCGCAAGGGCATTGGTTCGCGCCCAAAACTCGCGTCGAGCTAACGGGTCGACGCCAGAAGTCGGCTCATCAAGGAATAAAATTTCCGGCTCATGCATCAATGCAACAGCAAAAGAGAGCCGCTGTTTATAGCCAAGTGGTAAATCTTTTGCGTTAGAATCTCGGTAGTCAGACAGTTCAAATGCCTCGAGCGCCCACTCAACCTGCTCTTGTTTTCTTTTTTTAAACAAACCATAGCAACTGGCATAAAAATGAAGGTTTTGTATAACGGTCAAATTGCCATAAAGTGAGAATTTTTGGGCCATATAACCAATTTTCTGCCGCGCTTTATCTGAAGCATGGCGTAAATCAACACCCGCAACCGAAAGCTGACCAGAAGAAAGTGGCAACAACCCGCATAACATCCGAAAGGTAGTCGACTTACCGGCTCCATTTGCTCCTAGCAAACCAAAAATCTCACCTCTTTTTACCGAAAAACTGACATCATTAACGGCAATAAAATCACCAAAGCGACGTTCAAGCTTTTCAACCTTGATAACCTCTTCGGCTGAGGAAACAGACTTTGAAAGCTGGTGACTTCCTGAATAGTTAACACTATGGTCATCACGCTTTTTTAGCAAAGAGATAAAAGCATCTTCAAAAATAGGTTGAACGGCTTTTATTTGTAGCTTTATTGCCGGATCAACGGCAGTCAATATCGATTCAATTTCCGTAGATTCACTAACAACTCTAACGCCCTGATTAGCAATCAACGCATCAATTACGCCAGAAAGTAGACTCAATTTAAGCTGCAGTTGCCGAGGCGTTAACTGATCACTTTCAAACAGCCAGGTTCTACCCTGCAACGGCTCACTGAAATGCTTTGGTGGCGCGTGGTTTATCACTTTGCCCTCGTGCAATAAGATCACTTCTGCACAGCGTTCAGCCTCATCCAGATAAGCGGTACTTAACAATACTGTCATACCTGCCTGTTCAACCTGGTTGTAAACAATCTGCCAAAGTTCACGACGAGATACCGGATCAACACCCACGGTCGGCTCATCAAGCAACAATAATTCAGGAGGAACGACTAGTGCGCAAGCAAGACCAAGCTTTTGCTTCATACCGCCCGACAGCTTACCCGCCAATCGTTTGGTAAAAGGAGAGAGCCCCGTTAGGTGCATCAAGGTTTTGTAGCGCTCAAGGCGGTCTTCTACCGCCAACCCTTTCAAATCGGCATAGAGATCTAGGTTTTCCTGAGCAGTTAGATCTTCGTAAAGACCAAAACGCTGCGGCATATATGAGACACGAGACTGTACCGATTCAGGCTGTTTTGCGGCATCTAGCCCTAGAACAGTAATCTCTCCCTCATCAATCGATAATAAGCCACACAGTAGTCGCATTAACGTGGTTTTGCCCGCACCGTCTGGGCCAATAAGCCCTGTTACCTGCCCCGGCATCAGTTTAAAACTAACCTGATCGAGTGCCTGTACCTGAACCTCGCCAGCCTGAAAAGCTTTGCTAATCTGGCTGACTTCAACTGGAAAGATCATTAGCCCACTTTGCAGTGGTTTGTGGTTGACTCATTCACCTTTTGCTTAAGTGAAATTTTCACAGTGACCGGCATTCCCAATCTCAGCTCATTAGCAGGATTACAGGCATAAATACGCACCGAATAGACCAGCCGAGTACGCAACTCTGGTGTCTGGACATTCTTGGGCGTGAACTCTGCAGTCGGAGAGATATAACCTACCCAACCTTGATAGCGCTTATCAGGATAGCTGTCACTCATAATTTCAGCATTAAAACCTTCAGCCACTTTGCCTAACTCTGTTTCAGGCAGATAAGCCCTGACCCAAACAGGATCAACCAGCGCCAACGTCAAAATTGCCGATTGTGGCGTGACCATATCACCAGGCTCCAAAATACGGTTACGAATCACACCATCTGACGGGCTAATCAATTTCGAATCTTCAAGATGTTGATTTGCTAACCTGACATTTGCCTGTTTTGCCTTTAACATCGCCTCCGCTAAGGCAATATCCTCTTTTCTTGGTCCCTCAACAACAAGCAGCCAGGCTTGATGAACCGCCTCTGCTTGGGCCGTTGCAGTACTGGCTCTTGCTTGAGCCGTTTCCACATCATCAGGGGACGCCAGCTTTTTTGGGAGCAGCTTCTCTAACCGTTTAGCGGTATCTCTCGCTGTTCTCGCCGAACTTTTAGCCGCACTATATTCTGCTTTTGCCTTAGCAATTTCCTGCGGGCGACTCCCTGCTTTCAGTTTATTAACTATCTGCTGTTGAGCCTGTAGCTCAGCTTCCGAACCAGCCAGCTGCGCTTCCAATAATTCGGTATGCAAAGTTGCCAACAATTGACCTTTTTTAACCCTATCACCTTCTTGAACCTTAATTTCTGCAATATGTTCAGAGCCATTTACCGTCAACTGGATCTCACGAATATCTATGTTTCCATAAAGCGATAACACATCAACTGAGCCGGCTGTCTTTTCCTTGTTAAGAACGGCTACACCGCCAACAAGCAACAACAAAAATATTGCCGCACCAATTACTTTCTTTTTCATCCTCTTTCCTTGTTATTAAGCTAATAACTCTTTAAAAGTATGACAGGATCCTAGGGTCAGATAAACTCTCGCTTCAGCTTAAAATTGGTTAAGTGGCAACTTAAGATAACTCACCCCATTACCTTCTTCTTCCGGCAGTGCGCCTGCCCGGATATTGATTTGTATCGCAGGCAAAATCAGCTTTGGCATTGGCAAGACCTCATCACGGGCTGTCCTCATTTCAACAAACCTTTCTTCGCTAATACCATCATGCACGTGCTTGTTATACGCTCGCTCCTCACCGACCGTTGTCACCCAACGCGGCCCTACAACCGCCTCTTCTGGCGCATAGTCATGACACATATACAGTTGTGTCTGCTCAGGAAGGGCAAGAAGCTTCTTAACAGATTTGAACAGTGCGTTAGCATCTCCACCTGGAAAATCACACCGTGCTGAGCCAGCATCAGGCATAAAAACGGTATCACCCACAAAAACCAAGCCATCCATCAAATAACTGACACAAGCCGGTGTGTGTCCTGGGGTGTGCAGAACCTCCACTTTTAAATTACCAATAGAGAAAACCTCTCTATCCGTAAAGAGGTGATCAAACTGGCTTCCATCTACAGCAAAGTTTTTTTCAAGATTAAAAACCCCTTTAAAAACTTCTTGGACTTCACAAATATGCTCACCAATGGCAATTTTGCCGCCCAGCTTTTCTTTTAGATAATGTGCGCCACTCAAGTGATCTGCATGAGCATGTGTCTCTAAAATCCATTCAACCGTTAACTCCTCAGCCTCTATGTAAGCGGCAATCGTATCGGCCGCCTCGGTTGAGACTTTTCCGGTGCCATAGTTAAAGTCCAATGCCGAATCAATAATGGCACACTGTTTTGTTTCAGGATCAGAAACAACATATGAATAGGTCCAGCTCTGTTTGTGGTAAAAATGTTTGATATTCGCTTGCACGTTATTTTCTCCTTTCTGGCATAATGCTGATAAGAATAGCTTATTAGAAGTTGCTAATATAGTGCTAATTTTAAATATTACCCGATGCTACGCCAAAAACTAAAACCATTCATTCCCATTCTAGAATGGCTTCCAACTTACAAGCGCGCCCAGCTCCCGGGCGATTTGCTGGCGGGCATCATTGTCGCGATTGTTCTAATTCCCCAATCAATGGCTTACGCAATGGTTGCGGGACTTCCACCGCAGGTTGGGCTCTACGCCAGCGTACTCCCATTGCTATTTTATAGCCTGCTCGGTAGCAGTCGAACAATGGCCGTTGGCCCAGTCGGCCTTATGTCACTCATGACTGGAAGTTTATTGGCAGAGATGGGAATAAACGATACAGCCCAGCTTCTCTCCATCGCAGTACTCCTCGCGCTTCTTTCTGGGTTTACGCTCCTTTTTATGCGTTTGCTCAAGCTAGGTTCTGTTATCAACTTCCTTAGCCACCCAGTTATTTCCGGCTTCACTAGCGCTGCAGCCATTTTAATTATGTTTAGCCAGCTCAAACACCTGTTTGGCATTGAAATCCCTTCAGAACTTGGCGTCATTGAGAAGATAGGATTCACCTTCTCAAACAGCGATCAAATTAATGCAACCACATTGGTGATTGGACTGCTCTCAATCGTTTTCCTGATTCTAATTCGCAGCCCTTTAGCTAACAAACTAGCCATCAAAGCGGGAGGCATTTTAGGCAAATCAGCCCCTTTAGTGGTGGTGGTTACCGGCATTTTTTTTACTGCCACTTTCCAGCTCGCAGAGAGCTACGGCGTTGCGATTGTTGGTGCTATTCCAGCCGGATTGCCCGAACTAAAAATCCCGGCTTTCGATCAATCACTATGGCAACAGATCCTGCCCGGAGCAATGCTGATTGCCGTCGTCGGTTTTCTCGAAAGCATCTCCGTTGCCAAAGCCCTGGCGAGTCGAAGACGAGAAAAAATTGACGCTAACCAAGAGCTTCTCGCACTTGGCGCATCAAATATAAGCTCTGCTTTTTCTGGTGGCTATCCTGTTGCTGGCGGGCTAGGCCGATCGATGGTGAACTTTTCCTCCGGCGCAAATACACCTCTGGCCAGCATTATTACCGCACTACTCCTAGCGTTCGCGCTTATCTGTCTAACACCTTACCTCTACAACCTACCACGAGCCGTTTTATCCGCCATTATCATCGTTGCGGTTTCTGCACTAATCGATTTGGAAACATTTAAAAAGGCCTGGCGTTATGATCGCGCAGATGCCGCCTCTTTTTTGGCCACTTTTTTTGCTGTACTTATTATTGGGATTGAACTGGGGATTCTACTTGGTGCGATTATCTCGATTTCTCTGTATCTACATAGAAGCAGTCAGCCCCATATTGCCGTTGTAGGTCGCATTGCAGGGAGTGAGCACTTTCGAAATATCGACCGGCACGATGTTGAGACACACCCTCATATCCTTGCCCTGCGCATTGACGAAAACCTCTACTTCGCAAACACGAATTATCTGGAAGACAAGATCATGGGGATGATCGTCGATGATAGCCAGATCAAGGAGCTTATACTAATTTGTAGTGCCATAAACTTTATCGATACAAGCGCCCTCGATTCACTTGAGATGACGATTGACCGACTTAGGAATGCAGGGGTCACCGTGCACCTTGCAGAGGTCAAAGGGCCGGTTATGGACAAACTCAAAAAGAGTCACTTCCTTGCACAACTTGGAGAGGGAAAGGTCTTTCTCAGTACCCACGATGCCTTTACAGAACTTGGATGAAAATTCTACTGCTTGGTGGAACGCAAGAGGGTAAACAATTAGCTGAATGGTTCGCAAATCAGCCACAAATTGAGCTGATCTACAGCACAAAAAAAGCGCTAACACGCCCATCAGCTGATTATACAACGATTCATGGCGGCTTCAGCGGGGTTAACGGGCTCGCTGAAAAGCTAAAAAACGAAGGTTTTGATCTTCTGCTAGACATGACCTACCCATACGCAGCCAAAATGAGCCAGAATGCCGTTATTGCCGCCTCGCTCAGTTCAGTCCCTATTTGGAGTTTTCAATCACCACCATGGATTGCAGAGCCAGATAATCAATGGTATTTCTACAGCTCACTACCCGAAGTACTTGAAGCCATTACGCCCTACCATCGCTGCTTCTTTTCAACAGCAAATGGCCTACAGAAAAAGTGGAACACCATCCCATCTCATCAACACTGGTTCATTCGCTGCCGTTCAGAGAAAGGACAAAAGACAACAGACCAAAGGCGCTTTATTGAGGGGCGAGGCCCTCTCGAATACGACGAGGCATTTAAGCACTTTGTAAGTCTAGAAATCGAGGTCCTTATCAGTTACGACAGCGGCGGCAAAGCTGCAAAAGCAAAAATTGAGGCGGCCAAAGCCGCCTCAATCCCCGTCTTCTTTATCTGCCGACCAATACCTCAACAAACCGACAGACAATTTACGAATATCACTTCAATTAAAAATGCCTTAATTCAAGACTACTGCCTGAATGTTGCATGACAACTGACGCAATAATTCATCGTGCTATTCAGTGCGCGAAGAGACTCTTTCAGGTTGCCTTTTTTAAGCGTTTCAGCCAAATCATCTCCGCTCTTGTGAAAGGCCAAACCCATCCCTTTAAATGCCTCATTCTCAAAACTATTACACATTTTCATCATTCTCTCGTTTGAACCCAGCTGCTCGCCAGCAATGGTAGAGGCACCCTCAAAATCGTCTTCCGCAATCGCTGAAACGATCTTGCGAACCGCATCAAGATGAGCACGCATATTGGCTAATTGATGCTGCTTCATCATCGGTGGCAGATTAAGCGATATTCTCTCATCCGTCGATGACCCACCACCCTTCATACCGTGATCCATCCCGCTGTGTTTCATCATCCCCTCGGCTGAAACCGTTCCCACGGTCAGTGTAAGAAAACATGCTGCAAAAATTGACTTTCTGATCATCTCTCTTCCCCTTAATTTCACTTGTCTACGTCCCGATGCTAACCCCTAGCCAATAGATAAACATTGCTCTAGATCAATTTGCTAGACTTGGGATATTTAAAATATCAGTTTTAAGTTATGCAACCAACAGAACATCCATTCGCCCCCTTTATTCGAATTCTTGGAAAAGGCAAAAAAGGTTCGCGTTCGTTAACGATGGAAGAAGCCAAACAGGCAATGGGAATGATTCTCGACCAACAAGCCACCCCCGAACAGCTTGGTGCATTTCTAATGTTGTTAAGAGTTAAAGAGGAGACCGCGGAAGAATTAGCCGGTTTTGTCGATGCTGCCAACAGCCGAATTGCTCCAGGCAACCAACCACAGGCAGACCTCGACTGGTCAACCTACGCAGGAAAAAGAAGGCGATTACCCTGGTTCTTTCTTTCCGCTCTACTCCTTTCAAAGAATGATGTCCGTATTGCCATGCATGGCTCTCAAGAACAGACAGCCGGGCGCATCTACACAGAAAGCCTTTTACCGCTTTTTGGCATTACCCCTTCCAAAAACATAGAGGCGGCTCGACAGGCGCTGTCAGAAAGTAATTTTTGCTTCTTACCAATAGAGGTTTTAAACCCAACCCTTGCCAATATCATTGCATTGCGTCGCACGCTTGGCCTTCGCTCACCGGTGCATACGCTATGTCGTTTACTGAATCCTCTGAATGCCCCGTTCCGCATTGATGGCGTATTCCACCCCGCTTACGGCCCTATTCATGCAAAAACAGCTCAACTGTTGGGCCAAACAAATAGTCTTACAATCAGAGGTGATGGTGGCGAAGCTGAAATAAAGCCTGACAGCAACTGCACATTACAGTGGTTGCAGGGGGGGGAGTATCATGAAGAAGTTTGGCCTCGGCGCTACCCAAAGCGCCTGCTTAATGAGACGGACCTCGACCACTCTGACCTACCGCGACTATGGAACGGGGAACTTAACCACCCATACGGAGAAGGAGCCGTGATTGAAACAACCGCTGCCTGCCTGAAACTACTCAAGCGATCAGATAGCACCATGACTGCACGCCAATTAGCTGAGAAAATGTGGCTAGGGAGGGATAAAAACTGCTTTAGTGCTTAGTCCCTATTTTTTAAACACTTTTTATCTATCACCCCCTACTTTTATAGATCTTTCGACTATATTCAATTGGATATGGGAGAAGATTCTATGAGCACTCAATTAGCGCCCGCTGTTTTAAACAAAACATTAGATAATTTACCGATGGGTATTACCATCTTCAGTGATGGCAAAATTCACTGGGTAAACGGCTGGCTGCTTAAAAAACTACAAACATCACTCGACTGTTTAGTGGGCCTTTCAAAGGCCCAGGCAACTAAGACTGACTTTGCTGCTTTGTTCGGTGATGATGAGACGCTCCGTTTAACTAACTCGGAGAATCAAACGTACTGGTTATACCGCGAAACATCGTCCTCCCAAGAACACGAAATACACT
>QNFJ01000054.1 GCA_003646305.1 Gammaproteobacteria bacterium
ATCACCACAGCTCGTTATCACTACTATTTTCTAGTTTGATTTGATGCAGATCAAAAAACATTTAGGCAAACCCTTTACGATAAGGCTCCAAAATTGGGGCAGAGAAGGTTGTATCGTACTTAGCTGATCCCTCGTCGATATAAATTCAACAATAATTGATGGTTATGCGGACTAAAAGTGAGTATCAAAAACTGCCACTAGTGTATTCCTGTTCTGGTTGCTCTAGTGCGGCTCAAGCGGCTAACTATATTGCACTCAAGCTTGACCGTAATGGTGTGGCTGAAATGTCTTGTATTTCAGGTGTGGGCGGGAACGTGCCTTCTTTGGTGAAGGTGGCTCAATCAGGGCGAGCGATTATTGCACTTGATGGTTGTGCATTGTCCTGTACGTTGCACTGTTTATCTGAACGAGGAGTGACCACTGAGCATCATTTTTTATTGCAAGATCATGGCATTAAGAAACAATACCATGCCGACTTTGATAGGGTGAAGGCGGACCAAGTAGCATTAGAGGTGACTAATAGGTTGCATCAACTATAATTTTTTGGCTTGGGGTACGCTTGAAGTTATTTCGTGAGTCTATAAAGAGGTATTAACCGTTGTTTTGCAATATAAGAAGAGTGTTGATGTTGAAACATAAATGGGCACTGAAAGAAGCCAGTCGAATGTAATCAAGTTTGAGTTATTGATTTGTACGGACCGAATTCTTGACATAAAAAAGCCGCTCATCCTTAAATGGAGAGAGCGGCTTTTAAGAAAGGCTTCTGGTTACTCTTCGATAAGCTCAGTTTTGCCCTCTTTACCATTCCATTCGTCAGCATCTTCTGGTGGATCTGCCACTTCTGTAATGACCGGCCATTTCTCGGTAAGACGGGCATTGATCTCAATAAATTTTTCCTGACCTTCTGGTAGCTCATCTTCAGAGAAAATAGCCTCTGCAGGGCATTCAGGCTCACACAAAGTGCAGTCGATACACTCTTCTGGATCGATAACCAGAAAGTTAGGCCCTTCGTGAAAGCAGTCCACAGGGCAGACATCAACGCAATCGGTATATTTACACTTAATACAGTTTTCTGTAACGACAAAGGTCATTTTAGTTCTCGTAGATTACTCAAAAATTTGGAGGATTATATCAATAGCTGATCGCTCTCGGAAGCAGAACTACTCCTTCAGCGATAGATGTGCCATATCACACTAGAAGGCAAAGCGAATTCCCATTGCGACCAGAATCGTGGCGACAATTGGGCGAAGGAATTGCTCAGGGAGTTTTTGTCCTAAATGGCTGCCGAGGTAAATAGCGGGTAAAGAGCCGATTAACAGGCCTCCCAGGAGTTCCAGATCAACAGAGCCAAAATGGAAGTGGCCCAACCCAGCGATTGCGGTAAGCGGGACAGCGTGGGCAATATCAGTCCCGACAATATTGATGGCGGGCTTTCGTGGATAGAGGAAGAATAGTATCGCAGCGCCGATTGCCCCGGCTCCTACCGAAGAAATAGTCACCAGAATGCCGAGGATAAAGCCGGTTAAAGTGGTCGCAAAGGGGCGGAAATTGATCAGTCGTTGACGCCAGTGCGCCTTCTCACTGAGTGAGCTGTGCAGAAAAGCTAAAAGCCTCTTGTGCATGATAACGACAACGGAGGTGAGTATCAGCATGATACTGAGCGTTGTGGTCATCAATTTCTCGTAATCAAAGCCACTCTCGCGGAGCTGGTCGAGAAAGAAGATTGTGATAATCGAAGCGGGAATACTCCCCGCCGCTAGCCGCTTAACAACCGCCCAATCGATGGTTTTTTGGCGATGATGCGCAGCAATTCCACCACACTTAGTGATGGCGGCATAGAGCAGGTCGGTACCGACTGCAATGGCAGGATTGATTGAAAAGCCGAGAACAAGAATGGGCGTCATTAATGACCCTCCACCGACGCCTGTTAGGCCGATGGTGAAGCCAACTACGGCACCAGCAAGTATATGAAAAAGATCCATCAATTAATCTTAAAAAGAGGGGGTGATTCAAATGAGGTTGCAATATACCTTGAGCTGCATATAATTAAAAGGCATATTTCTCTATAAATCTAGATCAAAAAGTTATGAAGCTGCAGCAACTTCGTTATATATGGGAAGTCTCAAAACACAATCTAAATGTCTCGGCGACGGCCGACAGTCTGTACACCTCTCAGCCGGGAATTAGTAAGCAGATTCGATTGCTTGAAGACGAGCTGGGGATTCCTGTTTTTGCCAGAAATGGAAAGCATCTTACCGAGATGACGCCGGGTGGGAAAATTATCGTCGAGATAGCTGGTGAGATTTTGGCGAAGGTCGAGAATATAAAAAGTGTGGCGAGCGAATACCGGGACGATCAGCGTGGTAGTTTGACGATAGCGACCACCCACACGCAGGCGCGTTATGCGCTTCCTAGAGTAGTGGCCGAGTTTATGAGGCGCTATCCAGAGGTTAAATTAAACCTCCATCAGGGTACGCCAACACAAATATCAGAAATGGCATCACGTGGCACAGTCGATTTAGCGATTGCGACTGAAGCGCTGGAGCTCTTTGATAACCTCGTGACATTTCCCTGTTATGAATGGAATCGTTGCATTCTTGTTCCCCGGGGGCATCCCTTAACAGAGTTGGCCAAAGTCTCTTTAGAGGCGCTGGCTACCTATCCCATTGTGACTTATGTTTTTGGTTTTACAGGACGCTCAAAATTGGACGAGGCATTCAATGCGCAAAATCTGGAGCCACAGGTTGTCTTTACAGCGGTAGATGCCGATGTGATTAAAACCTATGTAAAGCTGGGGTTAGGAGTAGGGATTATCGCGAAAATGGCTTATGACCCGGAAGTGGATAAAGATCTTATAGCACTGGATGCTAGCCACCTTTTTGGCAGCAGTGTGACAAAAATTGCGATTAGAAAAGATAGTTTTGTCAGGCGTTATATCTATGATTTTATTGAGTTGTTTGCCCCGCATTTGGAGCAATCACTGGTTGAAAAGGCAAAATCAATGCGTGATAAATCTGATATTGAAGCGTTGTTCGAAGGGATTGATTTACCAACTCATTGAAGTTTAAATGAGATAAAACAGCGATAATAGTATTCATTCCTCGCACTATCCGGGTTGCCGGACTTTCAATAAAATAACCGCAAAGGCTAAATTCTGCATGGATTCCTGCCGCTGACCCGATCGTTACTCTTTACTCAAAACAGAGCGATCCCCGACATTACCCTCGAAAACTTGGTGTCTGTATCAAAGCTAGGTGGAATTTAAACGTCAATTTAGTTTGCGCCATAAATGGGAAGAGATCACTTTATGGCTGGTTTATTTTGGCTTGATGACAACTGCCAACGCGATACCATTTTTTGCGCATGATTGAGGTGAGTAATTGATTAAGAGTTTATGCTGCTTGGCTTGATTCAAGTCAAGATAATCATCATCAGCTAGCCGTACAATTTCGCCGTCTACCTGAGTTGTAGATATCGTAAATCTAACGGAGAGAGAAATGGATACCCGAAAAGTAATCGGAACGGCGTTGGCTGTGGCTGCTTTAACAGCCAGCAGTGGCGTGCTTTATGCAAAATCAGGCTCGCATACAGAATCTCGCTATGAAGGAGGTCCCAGTGGTATGGATGCGGCTGTCGCGAAAAACATCATTACCTCTGATGGGCCTAAAATGACTGAAGCCGAGTTTAATCTTGGCAAGAAGATATTCTTTGAACGCTGCGCGGGTTGTCATGGTGTATTGCGAAAAGGGGCCACAGGCAAACCTCTTACAACGGAGATTACTCGTCAGCGTGGTCACGAGGCGTTAAAGGCGTTTATTACTTATGGCTCACCAACGGGTATGCCGAACTGGGGGACTTCAGGTGATCTCAGTAAAGAAGAGATCGATATTATGGCGCGTTACCTTCAGCATGAACCGCCGATGCCTCCAGAATGGGGCATGAAAGAGATGAAAGAGAGCTGGCAGGTGTTGATTCCTGTTAAAGACCGCCCGAAGAAAAAATTAAATAATTATAATATCGCCAATATTTTCTCTGTAACCCTGCGTGATGCAGGTCAAATTGCATTAATTGATGGTGATTCAAAAGAAATTATTAACATCATCGATACTGGCTATGCGGTTCATATCTCTCGCATGTCATCCTCTGGCCGTTATTTATATGTTATTGGCCGGGATGCCAAAATTAACCTGATCGATCTCTGGATGAAGGAGCCAGACAATGTTGCAACGATTAAGGTTGGTCTGGAGGCTCGTTCAGTAGAAACTTCTAAGTACAAAGGCTATGAAGATAGGTACGCCATTGCCGGTTCTTACTGGCCCCCACAATATACGATCATGGATGGTTTCACTCTGGAGCCAAAAAAGATTGTTTCCACTCGAGGTATGACGGTTGATACGAATGAGTACCACCCTGAGCCACGTGTTGCCGCTATTCTGGCATCGCATGAACATCCAGAATTTATCGTCAACGTAAAGGAGACGGGAAAAATTCTTCTGGTTAACTACGAAGATCTGGACAATCTTTCTGTGACCACTATTCCTGCGGCTCGGTTCCTGCATGATGGTGGCTGGGACAGTACGCACCGTTATTTTTTAACTGCGGCCAATAAGTCAAACAAGATTGCGGTGATCGATTCAAAGGAACGCAAGCTGGAAGCGTTGATTGATGTGACTGAAATCCCTCACCCTGGTCGTGGTGCTAACTTTATTCATCCAAAATTTGGTCCCGTCTGGGCAACCAGTGCACTGGGGAATGACAATATCACTCTGATTGGTACTGACCCTAAAAAGCATAAAAAGCAGGCTTGGAAAGTAGTTGAAATTCTGCATGGAATGGGTGGTGGATCGTTATTTATCAAAACGCATCCGAAATCGACTAATCTATGGGTCGATGCACCTTTAAATCCATCTACAGATTTCAGCCAGTCAATTGCAGTCTTTGATATCAAGCACCTAGATAAGGGCTTTGAAATATTGCCGATTGCCAAGTGGGCTAATTTAGGTAAAGGGGTAAAACGTGTTGTTCAGCCTGAATACAATAAAGCGGGTGATGAAGTCTGGTTCTCTGTTTGGAACGGAAAAACAGAAGAGTCTGCGTTGGTTATAGTTGATGACAAAACGAGAAAATTGAAAAAAGTCATCAAAGATAAACGGTTGGTTACGCCGACAGGTAAGTTTAACGTTCACAATACAGTTTACGACGTTTACTAACGTTTCTGATCTAACCAAAAACCTGCGGATTGCCTGTGGCATCCGCAGGTTTTTTTATGCTGACACAGGACAAAAGGGGACGCTACCCTTTATTTGGATGGTCGACCTTGAGGCTTATACCGTAAAGACCTTTTGGCTACAATCTCAAGTTGATCAATGAAATTATCACTCCCACATGGCAGTCCTTTTTCTATGTTTCGTTGAATAATATTTGTTACATCGCTATTTTCAACTAAGGACAACCATTCAGCCCATTTGTCCTGAGAAACTCCATTTAATGAGATGGGTAATTTTGCAAGCAGGGAGCTTGTTCTCATTCCACAATGTGCAGCCGCACTTGACCATTGATAATCTTCTGATTTTGTTGTCATTCCAGCCTGAACAGGATTTCTTTCCACATAACGGATAGTTGACCATGTGTAAGGCTCATCTAGTGGTGAAGAAAAAAAGCGACCTTGCCATAAATGACCTTTCCACCCTTTTACTTTATTAATATGCTGAGAATATCGCATATGGAGGGGTTTCAAGACCTGCTGCAATCCATCTTTAGAGTGAGGTGTTAAAACAAGGTGCACATGGTTTGTCATCAAACAGTAGGCGAGAATAGATACATTATATTTTTCACAATAAAATTTGAGCCACTCCAAATAGATAAGGCGGTCTTCATCAGTGAAAAATACATCCTCACGTCGATTGCCGCGTTGAGTAATATGGTGAGGAATATCGGTAAATACAGTGCGAGCAAGTCTGGGCATGGGTGGAGTGTATGATAACTTACAAACAAAGGGTAGCGTCCCCTTTAACTATAGATTACCAGGTTGTCGTAAAGCTCAATGAGACACTCCGCTGAGGCTGTGTAACAGATTGGATGATGGAGTTAGCGGGGTTTAAGTTTCTAACATCCTGCCAGCGCAAGTACTCTTTATTTGTCAGGTTAAACAGACCAAAATGAATTTCGCTATCTCGAGTCATCTGGTAGTTTACGAGCAGGTCAAAGGCCGCATACCCGGGTGTTTTATAGAGATCTGCTTTTGTCTCATCAACACGGGTTTTAGCCGCGGTTAAAATGCTCACGAGGTTAACTTGCCACTTGTAATCTGGGCTATGCCAGCCGATGTTAACCGTTGCTTGTGGCGGAGAGATACTGTTGATCGGCTGATCTGTTTCTAGGTTATTCCCTTCGGTGGCCGATAGCTTCAGATCAATATCCATGCTGGATAAATGCTTATTCCAGTTTTCCAGGTCAGTCTGATAGCTCAGTTCAAGGCCATAAATTTCGGCTTTATGTAGGTTCTGCGACTGAAATAGTGTCGTGCCCGTTGCATCTTTTCCCAGGTTTACTTTCGTTTCAATAAAGTCATTGTAGTGTGTATAAAAAACAGCGGCCTCTATACGGCTTTCCGCATGGATCTGTCTAAAGCCAAGCTCAAAGCCGTCCGATGTTTCTGATTGAAGGTCGGGGTTTGGAATGGCGCGTATTTTAAATAAAGGAAAATCCATGCTGATGTTAGCATCTTCAAAAGGCGGCGCTCTAAAGCCGCGGACATATTGGGCGTAGCCAGTGACTGTATCGTTAAACTTGTGCAAAAGGCCAAGTTTGGGAGACCAGGCAGTTTCTGTGATCGAAACGACCTCTGATTGAGGGTGGCTGCTCACATAAATAGCATCTTTACGGGGCTTTAGATGGTAATAATCAAAACGGAGTGCAGGAACCAGTTTCCAGCTGCTATTGAGTGCGATCTCATCTTGCACAAAGAGCCCTACCTCCTCCGTTTTACTGATCGGAAAGTCTCGTAATGGCGAGGCTTCGCTAAGTAAGCCCGGCGTTATACCCCCCGTTATAAGATCTGTTTGCTGCAATTTTCGTAACTCTTCGGTCTGGGTTTGACTATACTCAAACCCCATAACGACATTGTGATTTCCTACTTGACCGTGGCTGTTAAACTCAAGACCGGTTACTTTTTGCTGATACTCAAAGTATCTATCCTGCCTAACAGCTCTTCCTCTAGATGTTTTAAAACTGGCAGTGTCCTGCTCTGTTTTGGAATCTAAATGATACATTCTAAAGAGGTTTTCTTTAAACAGAGCATTCGTTGAGGAGAACTGATACTCCAAACTCAATCGAGTGGTATCTACTGAATCATCTCCCATTATCTGCGTGTTATGTTTAAATATTCCAGCACTCGCCAGAGCATTGTTTTCCGAATCAAGTGTATGGTGTGCTGACTGTGCTGTGAGGGTGATTTTGTCACCATTCGTAATCAAATAGGTTGCTTTCGCAAAAATTGAATTGGAATCAGCATCAAGCTCATCCTGGATATCTGCGAAATCACCATTATTCATCTCTTCTGAGTGACGGTGGGTGAGAGACAGCAGTCCACCAAAACGTTCCCCCTGCCATGCCGCCATACCACTGACAACCTGCCCACTGTTTTTTCCATCGTAACCAATGCGGAGTTTATAATAATCATTTCCCTCTGTGTGCGAGACCAGTTCGTCGGGATTCCATGTCCTAACAGCGACGACACCACCGATTGCGTCGCTTCCATACAATGTCGAAGCGGGGCCATTCAGAATCTCAACATGGCTGATTAAATCTATTTCGGGTAACACTCTGGCACTATTTGAAAATGCCCCCACATCAAAATGATCGGTTGAAGGTATGCCATCTACCTCAATCGCAACACGGTTACCCCCAATACCTCTAATATTAATAGAAGATGATTGAAAGCGGTTTCCGGTTGACTCTATATTCAGGCTTGGATAGTAGCGCAACAGGTCATCAAAGTTTTCGGCCATATTTCGATCGATATCATCCGCGCTAATGCTTACTACGGAACCCACCACATCGGCGATGGGCCTGGCCGATTTATTGGCCACTACAACCATAGGTACCATTTCTATATCAGCGTGTACCAGTGTGGGGGCGATGAATGTGAGTAACAGTAACCTTGCTGCTTTCATTAGCATCCTTGTGTTGGCAGTGAGGGCGAGTATAAAAGCTAATTTCCCCCTTTGAATAAGGGAGAGGATTCTAAACTGTCTTTTGTTGGGGGGTCTTGATCTAAGTTAACGTTATGAGTTTTTAGCGTGTAATCCGCACTCTTTTTTGCCACCATCTTCCCACCACCAGCGACCCTCGCGTTCGTGCTGGTTGGGCCGAGTTGGGCGCGTACAAGGTTCACAGCCGATACTTTTAAAGCCTTGTTCATGCAGGGGATTGTAAGGCACTTGATAGGCCTCGATATAGTCCCAGACCTGGACGGATGTCCAGTTAGCCAATGGATTGAATTTAACCAATGTATGCTCATCGGTTGAGAAGGCAGCATCTACCTCAATTTCAGAAATATTTTGGCGTGTATCGAGACTTTGATCTTTGCGTTGTCCGGTGATCCACGCCTCAACTGTTGCCAACTTTCTGCGCAGCGGTGCAATTTTGCGGATACCACAGCATTCTTTATGGCCCTCATCGTAAAAGCTGAAAAGCCCTTTTTCAGCAACCATTTTTTCTAGCGCTAAGTTATCGGGCGATAAAACTTCCAGGTCAATTTGGTAGTGCTTTTGAACTTCTTCAAGAAAACGGTAAGTATCTGAATGAAGGCGGCCCGTGTCGAGGGTGAAAACAGTGATTTTCTTACCTAGCTGGTGAACAAGGTCAATCAGGACAACATCTTCTGCTCCGCTGAATGAGATGGCGATATTATCGAAATGGTTTAGGGCAGCTTTTAATATGGTTCGAGGGTTCTTTCCTGCGAGTTCAGGTTGTAGCTGTTCAATATCGGCTTTTGTGAGACTCATGACTTTGTTGTGGCACGGTAAATTAAAGGGTGTAAAGTACCAGAATTGGCGGCTGAAAAGAATTCCATTTACTGCTAATGATAGATTCTACGGAACTAAGCTCGGTTGATTAAAATGACAGAAAAAAGAAAGAAAAAAGGTATTAGGCCTAAAGGACGTTCTGTTAATCCTGTTGCGTTGTCTGAAATTGATGGATTGCTCGGTGAGCAGCCGCTTCAGCGTGACCTTCTGATTGAACAGTTGCACAAAATTCAGGATCACTATGGCTATATCTCTGCAGATCGTTTGGTGGCGCTTGCCGAGCGGATGAAGCTTGCACCGGTAGAGGTGTATGAGGTGGCCAGTTTTTATCATCATTTCGACCTGATTAAAGAGGATGAAGAAGTTACACCTGCCTTAACCATACGAGTGTGTGAGTCGCTTAGCTGTCAACTATCAGGTGCTGAGAAACTGACCGAAAGACTCAAAGAATCTACGAATAACAACAAGATTCGTATTCAAAAAGTTTCATGCGTGGGACGCTGTGCAAAGGCACCCATTGCGGTCGTTGGGCAGAACCCGGTCGAGCAGGCAACGGTTGAGAAGGTGATTCAGGCCGTTGAAGTAGGAGAAATAGTTGCCACCATACCGAATGCAACCTGTTTTGAAGCCTATAAAAAGAGTGGTGGTTATCAATTTATACAGAGCTGTTTAGCCGGTGAAAAAACAGCAGAATCGATAATTGATCAGCTTGATGCGAGTGGTTTAAGAGGGCTGGGAGGTGCGGGTTTTCCTGTTGCGCGTAAGTGGCGAATCGTTCGTGACCAACCGGCACCTCGCTTGATGGCAGTGAATATTGATGAGGGGGAGCCGGGCACCTTTAAAGACCGTCACTATCTTGAGCAAGATCCCCACCGTTTTCTGGAAGGAATGCTTATTGCTGCGTGGGCGGTGGGTATCGAGACGATCTACATCTATCTGCGGGATGAATATGCTGGTTGTCGTCAACTTCTGGAACGGGAGTTGGCAGCACTTAAAGACAGTCCGCCTGTTGATCAACTACCAACGATTTATCTACGGCGTGGAGCCGGCGCTTATATCTGTGGGGAAGAGTCGGCAATGATCGAGTCGCTTGAAGGTAAGCGCGGTATGCCACGCCTACGGCCTCCATTTTTGGCGCAAAAAGGGCTATTTGGTCGGCCGACGCTTGAGCACAATATGGAGTCACTTTATTGGGTGCGTGAGCTTCTTGAAAAAGGAGCGAAGTGGTTTACTGAGCAGGGATTGAATGGTCGAAAAGGGCTGCGCTCTTTTTCAGTGAGTGGCCGAGTTAACAAGCAGGGTGTTCACCTTGCTCCTGCCGGGATTACCGTGAATGCCTTAATAGAAGAATACTGCGGGGGAATGCTGGAGGGGCACACTTTTAAAGCCTATCTGCCGGGGGGCGCTTCGGGTGGTATCTTGCCTGCTCATTTGGGGGACATTCCGCTCGATTTCGATACGCTCAATGAACAGGGCTGTTTTATCGGCTCGGCTGCGGTGATTGTGTTATCCGATCAAGATAGTGTTCGGGATGCGGCACTTAATTTAATGCGCTTTTTTGAACACGAATCGTGTGGTCAATGCACCCCGTGTCGTGCCGGTACGGAAAAGGCGGCACGTTTGATGGAAGCGCCCTGTTGGGATAAAGCAAAACTTAATGACCTTTCTCAAGTGATGATCGATGCCTCAATTTGTGGGCTGGGACAGGCGGCACCCAATCCGCTGCTTTCGGTCTTAAAATACTTCCCAGAGGAGGTTTCCTGATGGCAACGTTTAAACTGGATGGAAAAGAGGTTGAAGCGTCCTCAGGCGAATCGATCCTGCAAGTCGCTTTGCGTGAAGGGAAAGAGATTCCACATCTTTGTTACAAAGAGGGGTTAGCCGCTGCCGGAAATTGCCGTGCCTGCATGGTTGAGATTGAAGGTGAAAGAGTTTTAGCTGCCTCATGCTGTCGAAATATAGAAGAGGGCATGGTGGTTCATACAGACTCAGGGCGAGCCGAAAAGGCCCGAAAGTCGGTTCTGGAACTATTACTTTCAGACAGCAGTGATGAACGCTATACAACCAGTTCTGAATTAGCACATTGGGCTAAGAAAGTGGAAGCAAGATCCAATTACTATCCCTCCCATACTCAGCCAAAAGAAGATCATTCTCACCCCGCGATCAGCGTTAATCTCGATGCCTGTATTCAGTGCACTCGTTGCCTGCG
>QNFJ01000055.1 GCA_003646305.1 Gammaproteobacteria bacterium
CGAATGATTGATTCCACATCACGGCCCACATAACCAACTTCTGTAAATTTGGTGGCTTCAATTTTGATGAAAGGAGCATTGGCCAGCTTTGCGAGGCGCCGTGCAATCTCAGTTTTACCGACACCGGTTGGGCCGATCATAAGGATGTTCTTGGGGGTAATTTCATCACGGAGTGCCGCATCAACCTGTGCACGACGCCAGCGATTACGCAGGGCGATAGCGACCGCTTTTTTGGCGGCATTCTGGCCGATAATATGGTGGTCCAGTTCCTGGACGATCTCTTTTGGGGTCAGTTGTTTCATGTTGTTCTAGGTTTCTTCGGCATCAAGCTCTTCGATGCGGATATTGTGGTTGGTGTAAATACAGATATCAGCGGCGATACCCAACGATTTTTCAACAATTGTGCGTGCATCAAGATCAGTATTCTGTAGCAAAGCTCTTGCCGCTGACTGGGCAAAAGGACCGCCTGAGCCGATCGCGATTAGCCCCCCTTCGGGTTCAATCACATCGCCATTTCCAGAGATAATGAGCGATGCTTTTGAGTCAGCAATGGCTAGTAGCGCTTCGAGTTGCCTGAGGCTACGATCTGTCCGCCAGTCTTTTGCCATTTCAACGGCCGCACGGGTTAGATGGCCATGATGCTTGACCAGTTTTGCTTCAAAGCGTTCGAAGAGGGTAAATGCATCGGCGGTTGCGCCGGCAAATCCAGCAATAACCTGATCATTATGGATGCGTCGTACTTTGCGGGCGTTTCCCTTCATGATGGTATTGCCCATTGAGACCTGACCGTCTCCACCGATAACAACCTGATTGCCTCGTCTGACAGAAACAATGGTTGTTCCTCTAAATGATTCCACGTTATTCACCTAAGTAATTTTTTGTGAAGCTTATTTTACATGAATTTGTTGCTTAATCTTTTGTTCAGCCGAGTTGTGATAAGGTTTTCTGAAATTGTATGGCAATGGTAAGGAGTCTTAGGTGGAAACACTTGACCAGATTACGAGTACATTGGCGCTCTCCATGGGGGCTGCCTGGGGTAGTGGTGTTAATCTTTATGCAACGCTGCTTGTTCTGGGCTACCTGGCCATAACAGGGGGTGTTGTGTTGCCTCCCGAATTACAGGTTTTAGCTAACCCAATTGTTATTGGCGCAGCGGGGCTAATGTATTGCGTGGAATTTTTTGCAGATAAAGTACCGGGGATCGATACCGGTTGGGATGCGATTCATACTTTTGTTCGTGTGCCGGCTGGTGCGCTACTGGCAGCAGGTGCGGTGGGTGAAATTGGTCCTGCGGCAGAGTTAGCAGCGGCAATCGTTGGTGGAGGTTTGGCGGCCGCGACCCATGCGGCGAAAGCCGGTTCGCGTGTTTTGATTAACACATCACCAGAGCCTTTTAGTAACTGGGGCGCTTCAATCGGCGAAGATATTGCCGTCATTGTCGGTGTTTGGGCTTCACTGCAGCACCCACAGCTTTTTCTCGTCTTCCTGGTGCTGTTCGTTATTTTACTAATCTGGTTGCTACCGAAGGTTTGGAGTGGGGTTAAAAAGGTTTTCAGATTTTTGGGGAGTCTTTTTGGCGGCAAAAAAGAGAGGGTAAAACAGATGGATTATTTGGAATAAAGGATGAATACACTAGTTTATGACATTGGTGAAAGCCGCTATATCAACTTGAGTGACCGCTGCACTTTAAGATGTCAGTTTTGTCCTAAAACTCACGATGAGCTTCGGGTTCATGATCATGATTTGCGGTTAAGTCATCGGCCTACCGCAGAGGATATTATTGAGGCATTGGGTAATCCTGCCCAATATAGCGAAATTGTTTTTTGTGGTTTCGGTGAATCGACTTTACGTTTGAAGGAGCTCGTCAAAATTGCCCGGTTTGTTAAGACGCATGGAGGGCGTGTGCGAGTAAATACCGATGGACTGGCGAATTTAGTCAACAAACGAAATGTTTTGCCGGAACTTGCCGATAGTGTCGATGCGTTATGTATTTCGATGAATGCGCAAAATGAAGAGATCTATAATCGGCATTGTCAGCCATCAATTAGTGGTTCATACCAGGCGATGTTGGCGTTCCTGAAGCTCGCTCCCCACTATATTGATGATGTCACGGCAACGGCCATAAATGGGCTAGAGGGTGTAGATATCGATGCGTGCGAGAAATTGGCCAGTGAAAGAGGGGTAAAGTTTCGTCGTCGTGAGCTGGATGTGGTGGGTTAGTCGCTTAAGAGGATTTCCAGGAGCTCATCAATCGACTGAGGGCGTTCATCGGGATAGATGCTGAGCGCCTTGTCGATAGCTTTTAGTATTGATTGTGGGTAATGACGCTTAAATTTCTTTTGAGCAGAAGGTAAAGCGTCTTTTTTCATTCGCAGCGGTGATGAAGGTGGTGGTAATCCATCCAGGCAGTTGCGGAGTGTGGCGCCAAGTGCATAAATGTCACTCCAGGGACCAATCTCGTAGCTGGGCTCATATTGTTCAATAGGTGAAAACCCATTTGTTCGCACCTTTCCAAGTTGCTGTTTGTCTGTTTTTGGGAATGGGTGGACGGCACCAAAATCGAGAAGGAGTGGGTCGCCGCCGGGGCGGATAATAATATTCTCGGGTTTAATATCGAGATGGAGCAGATTCATTTCATGAAGTTTTTTTACCCCATCGAGTAGAGGCGGAAAAACAGTCTTGATGAAATCGGCGCTTAGTCGCCCCCCTTTTAGCTTGATGTATTCTCCTAAATTCTTGCCGTAGTCATAGGTCATGACAATATAGACAGTTTCATTTGCAGGGAAGAAATTCAATACCTCAACGATGTTGGGGTGCTTCAGCTTTGCAAGTGTGCGTGCTTCTTCAATAAATAGCTTTCGGCCCCTCATAAAGAGTGGCAAATCTGCTGCACTATTAGTGACGACACGGTTTCCCCATGTGCGGTGTGCAAGCTTTTTGGGGAGGTACTCCTTTATAGCGACCTGGTGCTGATCGCTGATCTGTCGGGCAAGGTAAACCGAGCTGAAGCCGCCGCTGGCAAGTGGGCGCTCAATAATATACTGATCTAGAACGGTGCCAGGCTGGAGGTATTTCCATACGCTGGAATTCGTTTTTGGATCGAAATATTCATCGGTCTCTTTTGAAGAGGGTTTCTTAAACACGGAAATCGGCTTACCATTTCAAACTTTAATTCAAATGAGTATAGGCGAGTTTTTATGATTCGGAGTATGACTGCGTTCGCAAGTCGGGAGCTTGAAGAGGCTGGCTTTTTTTTGAGCTGGGAAGTTAGGTCGGTTAATCACCGATATCTTGAGCCGGCTATCCGCCTACCAGAAAACTTTCGCTTTGTTGAGCCGGAAGTAAGGGTGAGCATCGGGAAATGGCTCAAGCGAGGAAAAGTTGATTGTACACTCGTTTGCAAGCGGGAAGAGGGTGAAGAGGGTGCTGTTATTGTTAATACCGTTTTAGCTAAACAGCTGGTTGGTGCAATGTCTGAACTAGAGGGGTTGATGAATGAGCCATCGGCTGTTTCACCGCTGGAGCTGATGCGTTGGCCGGGTATTTTGCAGGCACCAGAGGTTGATAGAGAAAAGCTGGCTGAATCAGTGGCCGCACTCTTAAACGAAACGCTTGAGGAGTTAGTTGAGGCGCGTGAGCGCGAAGGAGAAAGGCTGCGCCAGCTTATCGTTGACCGTTGCGATAGTATTTCTCGGCAGGTTGAGCTGGCTAAAGAGCGTTTACCTAATGTCATGGTGCTACTGCGTGAAAAAATGAATAAGCGTATTGCAGAGATGGTTGCCGAGCCAGATCAGGATCGACTTGAGCAGGAGATGGCAATGCTCTCGCAAAAGTATGATGTTGATGAGGAGCTGGATCGGCTCTGCTCTCACATTGAGGAGGTTCTGAGGACGCTTGATCAGAAAGGGGCGATTGGCAGAAGACTGGATTTTCTGATGCAGGAGTTAAACAGAGAGGCCAATACGCTAGGCTCAAAATCGACTGATACTAATATGACGCGAATTTCTGTTGAGATGAAGGTGTTAATTGAGCAAATGCGTGAACAAATTCAGAATATAGAGTGAACATGAGTGAATTGAATACAAAAGGAAGCCTGTTTATTGTCTCGGCGCCATCAGGGGCAGGTAAAACAAGTCTGGTTAATAAACTTCAACAGGAGGTTGACGGGCTGATCGTTTCAGTTTCCCATACGACGCGTGCACAACGTCCGGGAGAGGTCGATGGGGTTGACTACTGTTTTACTGACCATAAAGCATTTGAAGAGATGCTCAAAAAAGGAGACTTTTTAGAGCAGGCTCAGGTTTTTGATAACTTTTATGGAACGGCTCAAAGAACGGTTGAGGTGCTGCTTTCTAAAGGTTTGGATGTGATTCTTGAGATTGATTGGCAGGGGGCGCAGCAGGTTCGGAACAAAATGGCTGAGGCAGTTTCTCTTTTTGTCTTGCCACCCTCCAGAGAGGCGTTAGAAGAGCGATTGAAAGGGCGCGGGCAGGATAGCGATGAGATTATTTCTCGTAGGATGCGCGATGCCATTGCAGAAATGTCGCACTATGCCGAGTACGACTATTTGATAGTCAACGATAATTTTGACCTTGCGCTCGATCAAATGAAGGCAATTATCACCGCGCAGCGTTTACAAATCTCACGTCAGAGCAATGCAATCGGTAGTATGCTGGTCAAATTACTGGATTCTTAGAAACCTCTGGGCTAAACAGTTATTCCTGCTGCTTTAGCCAGTCTTCAACCTGTTCCTTTTCTAAAGTACCAGTGGTTGCCGAGCGTTGGTGAGCTGAATCAAAGAAATAGCTTCTAGGTAGGGTGCCGTACCACCTTGGGTCTATTTCATAGCGTAACCGAGCAACATTTGGGTCAGCGAAAGCCCATGACTCTATTCCACCAAGCCCATGTTTCTTCAGTGTTTTGCCAATATCATCAGCCAGGCTTATATCATCCGTTGAAACAAGAACCAGGTTGATTTCCGGCCGCTCTTTAGTCAGTTTTCCCAGCATATTTAGCTCTTTATGGCATGGGGGGCAGTCTATGGACCAAAGCACCATTAGAAAAGGTGTTTTGTTTAGCTCAATTTGGACGCTGTTGTAGCTGCCTTTTATAAAGGGGTGCAGGCTTGTGTGTCGTGCTTCTGTCTGAGTAGATAGAAGTGTTAGGCAGGTGAGTAGTGAAAAAAGAAGCTGGGCTAAGGGGCGAGGTAATTTTTGTTTTTTCATTATGGTCGCTCTTTATTTTGGGTTGATTGTGATGAGTTGGTAGCCATTATCGAGGCTATTCCATGAGAGGAAAATTGTTTTCCCGGTTGTGATTAAAAATGGGTGGTCGGATGCAGATGAAGACTCAGCGATTGTGCTCGGAGACGACCAGTTTTCTCCGTAATCAGTGGACTGGATCAGTTTGATTTCTGTTTTTTGCCCATTAAACTCTTTCCAGATGATGGCAACTCTGTTTTCGAGTGCTTTAACATAGGCGTGAGAGGGAAGTGCGGTTGGGTTGCCGAGCTGCATTGGCTCAGAATGCTTCGCGCCTTGTTGGTCAGACCAGGCATAAAATAACCCTTGTCGAACAGATCCCTGCGTAAACCAGGTCATGTGATAACGGCCATTCTCTGAAATGGACAGTGAGGGTCCGTGTTCTGGGCAAGCATGAATTTCCCAAAGGTCTTCGGTGACACGGGTCGGGCCGCTAATGATTCCAGCAGGCGAGACTTTCATGATGCCATGATCGCGGATACTGCCGGGCAATAGAAAACGCGAAAAAATGGTGGGGTAGCCATCAATGTCGGAGTCGATGGCCATTCGGCAGCATTCACAGTTCGAGTCTTTTAGTGGCTGATTGGGAAATTTCAGCGTCTCAGGTTTGGTTGTTGTTGTGAAATAGAGGGTTGCGCCAGACTTTCCGGCATTGTGCTTATTACGTTCGTCGTACCAGAAATGATATAGACGGTCTGATGGGGAGATAAACAACTGATCCTGGTAGTGCCGCGCCGTTGCTGCGTGGTCGCTAATTAATGTAGGGGTGCTGAATGTTTGCCCGTGATCATCGGAGAAGGTAAACCAGCTGGTCCAGGGCTGTTTGTCATTTGTGAAGTAAACGATCATTATTCGACCGTTTTTATCAACAACGATTGATGGGCGGTCTTCGGCAAGCGCTTTGATTTTTACAGATGAAGCGTTTATCTGTACAGCTTTGCTATAGTTTTGACCGAAGTCGTCGGAGTAATCAACATACATATGGTTGCGAGTAGGGATTAACCGCCACAGTCGGCCATTAGAATCAAAGGTTGCTGAGATATAGAGCCCTTCTCGAGATTGCGCGGTCGCCATGTCGGCAAAAGAGCCATTAGATGCCTCATCGGGCTTGCCCGATAAGGCGGTTGCAGGTACCGATAAAAAGAGAATAGAGATCAGTCCGAGAAGGAAACTAAGTTGTATGTGGTCTGTTTTAGGTGTCATTTTTTTGTTCGCCTACGATCGAAACTCACAATTAGACTACCGTGAAACGAGAAAAGTTTAAATCAATCATCATTCCAGTAGTAAATTCTAGCAAAGGTAACATGTACTTTTAGGGTGTGCCTGGCTCCTTGTCTGGCGTATTTTTTTAATTAAACATATAATGCGAGGTTATCTGTCCAATTCAGCAATAGAGTTGGCGTTAATTCACTTTTTGAGGTTGGTTTAAATGGCACGGGTTACTGTAGAAGATTGTCTGGAAAATGTAGATAACCGCTTTGAGTTGGTTTTGCTGGCTTCAAAAAGAGCCAGACAGCTGGATAATGGGCAAGATCCAATGATTGGTTGGGATGGTGATAAGGCGACAGTCGTTGCTTTGCGTGAGATTGCTGATGGTTTGGTTTCTAGAGATCTTCTGGCCGAGTCAGCGAAACAGGAAGTTGACGCGTTTGCAGTAGAAGAAACCAAAATAGCCGTAGCGGTCGAGGCTGAGGCCGGAGCCGATAGCAAGGCTTAAAATCGCCGAGGTTGTTGCCCAGTTTGGGTATAAAGAATAGATTTAAAAATGCTCACATATTTAATGTGGGCATTTTTTGTTTTCGCGACTGTTTTTCTATTGAGACTTTGTTATTGTCTGCTTCGATATGGACAGCGCAACCAATAAACCAGAACAAGAGAAACCAGAAGAAAGGCTCGCAAAACTGCTTTATGAGGCGTTAAAAAGCTATTTGGAGCCAAAGCAGATTGAAGAGGTTGAGCGCGCTTACCGTTTTGCAGCGGAGGCGCATATTGATCAGTATCGAGTTAGTGGTGAGCGCTACATCTGCCACCCACTATCCGTTGCGCTGGTGCTAACAGAAATCCGTATGGATCAAGCGGGTATAGTGGCGGCGTTATTGCACGATGTTCTTGAAGATACTCCGGTCACGAAAGAGATGTTGGCGGATGAGTTTGGTGAAAATATTGCCGAACTGGTTGACGGTGTCAGCAAACTTTCCCATATACAGTTTAGAAGCAAAGCCGAGGCTCAGGCAGAAAGCATGCGTAAGATGTTTTTAGCCATGGCAAGTGACTTGCGAGTCATTATGATCAAGCTTGCGGATCGTCTGCATAACATGCGGACATTAGGTGTTATGAAGCCAGTTAAACAGCGGCGTATTGCAGATGAGACGCTGGGAATCTATGCTCCTTTAGCTAATCGTCTTGGGATGAACAACATACGGCTTGAACTGGAAGATCTGGGGTTTAAGGCCAGATATCCTGTTCGGCGGAGAGTTCTGGAGGAGGCTGTTAAGCGGGCTCGTGGAAACAGGAAAGAGCTGGTCAGCAAAATTGAGATAGGCATCAAAACTCGACTCATTAATGCAGGGATTGAATGCAGAGTGGTTGGCCGCGAGAAGCATCTTTATAGTATCTACAGAAAAATGATCAATAGGCGGGTGAATTTTTCTGAGGTATTTGATGTTTATGCCTTCCGCATCATTACTGACAGGGTTGATAGTTGTTATCGAGCGCTGGGAGCGGTTCATAACCTGTATAGCCCGATTCCCGGAAAGTTTAAGGATTACATCGCGCTCTCAAAGGCAAATGGTTATCAATCCTTACACACTATTCTTAAGGGACCGCACGGTGTCCCGATTGAAATTCAGATACGTACCAAAGAAATGCATGGTGTTGCGGAAACAGGGATTGCGGCACACTGGTTATACAAAAGCACAGGCAAAGAAACGCAGGTTCGCGCTCACGAATGGCTGAGAAATCTGCTGGATAGCCATGAAGAGTCGGGTGACTCCATGGAGTTTATCGAGAATCTTAAAGTTGATCTAACACCGAAGGAGATTTATCTATTTTCTCCGAAAGGAGACATTATTAAAGTCCCCATGGGCTCTACAGCTGTTGATTTTGCCTATGCAGTGCATACAGATATCGGTAACCGTTGCGTTGCAGCGAAGGTTAACAAACGGGTTGTGCCGTTGAATACACGGCTTAAAAATGGCGATGCCGTTGAAATTATCACGGCAAGCTGGGCGCGCCCTAACCCAGCCTGGTTGAACTATGTCTCAAGCATCAAGGCCCGCACGGGTATTCGTACCTATTTGAAAAATTTCAAGGAAAAAGAGGCTATAGAACTAGGTGAGAAGCTGCTGGAAAAAGAGCTAAATGTTTTGGGTAAAACATACGATGAAATTTCTGGTGAGCGGATTATCGGGTTGCTTGAAGAGCTTGGTTTACCTTCTTTGGATGCGCTGTTGGGTGAAATTGGTTTAGGTAACCGGATGGCTTTGCTGACTGCTCGACGGTTAACTCATAAGGAAGGTGACGAAGGGATTAAGCTCGAAAGCGGTAAAGATCGAGATACTGAATCACCTCTTGTTATTCGGGGCACCGAAGGAATGGTTGTCAACTTGGCTAACTGTTGTAAGCCGATACCTGGTGACCCTATCATTGGATTGTTTAACCCTGGGAAAGGTGTTGTGGTGCATCATCAGGGGTGCAGGAATGTTGCCGAATCTAAAAAGAACAACCGCAACTGGCTTGAAGTTGCATGGGCGAGTAAAACAGAAGGTCAATTTGTGGTTGAGATCAGAGTTGAAGTACTCAATCAACGGGGTGCATTGGCCGCCATTGCTTCTGCGATTTCAGCGGTGGATTCTAATATTGAAAATATTACGATGGATGACCACGATGGCCACACGTCAACAGATTTTATCCGATTGGCCGTCGCAGATCGCCTGCACCTTTCGAAGGTTATGCGGAAACTCAGAGCGTTACCGGCCATTTTGAAAATAGTTCGGGTTATGTCATAAATAAGGTGGGAAAAAGTGTCAAAAGAGATCATTCAGACAGAAAAAGCGCCGCAGGCGATTGGGGCATACTCTCAGGCGGTGAAAATAAACGGTATCGTTTATCTTTCAGGGCAAATCCCACTTCACCCTGAAACAATGGCGCTTATTGAGGGCGGAGCAGAGGCCGAAATTAGACGTGTTTTTGATAATCTGTCGGCCGTTGCGAATGCGGCTGGAGGGACTTTACAGGATATCGTTAAACTTAATGTGTTTTTAATAGAGCTGGAGAATTTCTCATTGGTCAATGAGGTGATGGCGGAATATTTTGATGTGCCGTATCCTGCCCGAGCAGTATTGGGCGTTGCGTCATTACCAAAAGGTGCGGGAGTTGAGATGGACGCGGTAATGGTTGTGACGTCTTAACGCATTATCGATGGAGAAAAATTTAGCGGCACTTTCGGTCAGCACGCTCAATGGAGTCGGTGCAAAAACAGCAGAAAAACTGTCAAAAATCGGTCTGGATAGCCTCTACGATCTGCTATTTCATCTGCCACTGCGTTACGAAGATAGAACCCGTGTTATTCCTGTTGGCTCACTCAGGCCCGGCCAAAAAGCGTTAATTGATGTTCGTGTTGAGTTGACTGATGTTCTTTTTAGAGGGCGCCGTTCTATGAGTTGCCGCGTCAGTGATGGCAGCGGCTTCTTAACATTGCGTTTTTTCCACTTTAGTGCAAGTCAGCGCAATGGCCTGGAACGTGGCAGGCGGCTGTGCTGTTTTGGTGAAATTCGGGCAGGTCGCTCTGGCTATGAAATGATTCATCCAGAGTACCGACAACTCGGTGAGGAGGAGCTTCCTCCCGTCGAGCGCGCATTGACGCCTATCTATCCATTAACAGAGGGATTGCAGCAACGTAGCCTGCGAAAATTAGTGCGGCAGGCGCTTGAGAAATGGACTCAGCTTGAAAAAGAAAGGGTTGGTGGGCTGTTGCAGGAACTTATTCCTGAAGTTGTCCTAGAGAGACAGGCTTTTCCGTCTATCGGTGAAGCGCTGCGGTTTCTGCACTCACCTCCGCCGGATATCTCTCTCGAGCTGTTTGAATCGGGGCGGTTACCACAACAAAAAAGGTTGGCATTTGAGGAGTTTATTGCGCATCACCTCAGTCTTTCACGGCTT
This sequence comes from Gammaproteobacteria bacterium, assembly GCA_003646305.1. Classification (GTDB taxonomy): domain Bacteria; phylum Pseudomonadota; class Gammaproteobacteria; order Methylococcales; family UBA2780; genus UBA2780. The sequence continues at coordinate 10,422 of QNFJ01000055.1, forward strand.
CGTCGCTCGGTTCAGCAACAGAATGCGCCTGTTTTACGATCGACTAAACAGTTGTCATCCCTGTTTTTGGAGCAGCTTCCGTTTTCTTTAACAGCTGCACAGCAGCGCGTGATTAACGAGGTCTTTGAGAATATAGCATCGGGTCGACCTATGATGCGTCTGGTGCAAGGTGATGTCGGTTCAGGAAAAACGGTGGTGTCTGCTATGGCGGCACTTGCTGCTTTGGAGAATGGTTATCAAGTTGCTTTGATGGCGCCGACTGAGCTGCTGGCGGAACAACACTATCAGAACTTTCTGAGTTGGTTTAAACCACTTGCCCAGAAAGTCATTTTTCTAACAGGGCGACAAAAAGGGAAAACCAGGAAAGAGGCGCTTGAAATGATTTCAAGTGACCAGGCAAATATTGTTATCGGTACGCATGCCCTATTCCAGGAAAGTGTCGAGTTCTCTAAGCTCGGCCTGGTGATTATTGATGAGCAGCACCGTTTTGGTGTTCACCAGAGATTGGCGCTACGCGATAAAGGCAAGAAAGAGGGCTGGCTGCCTCATCAGTTGGTCATGACGGCAACGCCGATTCCTCGAACTTTGGCGATGATGAGTTATGCAGACCTTGA
>QNFJ01000056.1 GCA_003646305.1 Gammaproteobacteria bacterium
ATTTACTCTGATAGCATCTCTATTTTAAACAGCTCGACCAACTGAGCCATCAGTTGCCCGCGCACACTACTTTTTCTCCAAACCACTCCAATGGTTCGTTTAGGGACTGGTGCCTCAAAAGGGATATAACAGATACCTCTATCTTCTTTGTTGATGGCAATTTCTGGCATCAATGTAACACCTGTCCCGGCAATGACCATTTGCCGAAGCGTTTCCAGACTAGCCGCCCGAACACCAAGCTGCTCCTCTGCTCCACTCCACTGACAAAATTGTAACGCCTGATCACGCATACAATGACCTTCATCTAGCAATAGTAACTGCTGGCCCTGTAACGCTGATGCCCTGGTTTTTTGCTTTTTTGCCAACGGGTGGTCTACCGCGACGGCCAACTCGAAAGCATCATCAAATAGCGGTTGGCTTACAAGAAAGTCTTCTTTTAGCGGCAGCGAGAGAAGTGCTGCATCAATCTCGCCCCGCTCAAGTTGACCGATTAAGGTATTGGTTTTCTCCTCGATAAGGATTAGCTTAATTTTCGGTAGTTCCTTTTTTATAACGGAGACCAAACTGGGGAAAAGGTAACTGGCAAGCGAGGGAAAGGCTCCGAGTCTTAACTCACCCGCGAGAGGGTCTTGAGCGTTGGCTGCCAGCGCTTTCATGCGCTCGACTTCATCTAAAATAGATTGCGCAGAGGCAACGATGCTTTTTCCCACTTTCGTCAACATCACCTTTTTATTGGTGCGCTCAAAGAGTTTCACACCCAAATCGCGTTCTAATTTTTTGATTTGCGTACTGAGTGTTGGCTGACTAACAAAGCAGCTTTCCGCCGCCTGAACAAAACTACGGCTGTGGGCGACCGCAACGATATATTTCAGATCTCTAAGGTTCATGGTTATTGCTTTTCTATTAATAGATAATATCTATTGTTCTTATAAATATAATTCATTTTACTGATTTATAAAAATCATAAATACTAGCCGAGACTTTTGCATAGGAGCAAAATGGCTCTCGTGCAAAGGTCTCGACCATCTGCTCGAGAAAACTCTCGACCGCATATTAACAACGGAGCTGAAAATGAAAACAACTGTCCCAGAAATCACCTTTAAAACACGAGTTCGTGATGAAACTGTTGGTGGAGATAACCCCTTCCGCTGGAAAGATGTCACCTCAAGTGAGCTATTCAAAGGCAAAAGTATTGTTGTGTTGGCATTACCTGGCGCCTTTACGCCCACCTGTTCCAGCACACACCTTCCCGGTTTTGAGAAGAATTATGAGGCGCTAAAAGAAAAAGGGGTTGATGAGATCTATTGCCTCAGCGTTAACGATGCTTTCACCATGTTTCAGTGGGCAAAGCATTTAGGGATCAGCAAGGTTAAAATGTTACCCGATGGCAATGGTGACTTTACCCGACTGATGGGTATGCTGGTTAAAAAAGAGAATCTTGGTTTTGGTGATCGTTCATGGCGTTATTCAATGCATGTGGTTGACGGTGAAATCCAGCAGCTTTTTGCTGAGCCGGGTCTAATGGATAACTGCCCCGATGACCCTTTTGGTGCGAGCGATGCAGACACCATGCTAGATTACTTAGCTCAATAGCTGTTTACAGAGGCGCTCAGAAAGCTGAGCGCCTCTTCTTTCTAAGAGAATAAGAACATGAAATATGACTACGACCTTTTTGTGATTGGCGCCGGTTCTGGCGGTGTTCGTGCAAGCCGTATGGCAGTCTCTTTTGGTGCTAAAGTGGCCCTGTGTGAAGACCGCTATATGGGTGGAACTTGCGTCAATGTTGGCTGCGTCCCTAAAAAGCTCTACGTCTACGCCTCTGAGTATTCATCTCACTTTCGCGATGGTAAAGGTTTTGGCTGGCAGTCAGAGAGCCCTCAATTCGACTGGCCAACACTACGTGACCACAAAACGACTGAAATTAGCCGGCTTAATGGCATCTACGAAACAATGTTGGAGGGTGCAGGTGTTGAGGTGATCCACGGTCGTGGCAAAATAGTTGATGCACATACTGTGGAAGTAAACGGTAAAAAACTCACTGCAGAGCGGCTACTTATCGCTGTCGGTGGCTGGCCATTTGTGCCCGACATCATCGGCAAAGAGCATGTTATTAGCTCCAATGAGGTATTCGACTTAGAAGCCTTTCCTAAGCGGCTTGTTGTGGTGGGTGGCGGCTATATCGCTGTTGAATTTGCCGGTATTTTTAATGGTCTGGGTGCTGAAGTGAGCCAGCTCTACCGTGGCGAGCTGTTTCTACGTGGTTTTGATAACGAAATACGCCAGTTTGCTGCCGAGGAAATCAAAAAGAAAGGAACCGACCTGCGCTTTAATTGCGATGTGACGTCAATCGAGAAACAGTCCGATGGGGTATTAAAGGTCAACTTGAATGATGGCAGCTTTATCGTTGCCGATGCGGTGCTTTACGCCACCGGCAGAAAGCCCCATCTTCGCGATCTCGGTATGAAAAATGTCGACATTAAACTCACCGATAGAGGTTATATTGAGGTGAATGAACAGTTCCAAACCAGTGAGCCGAGCATTTACGCATTAGGCGATGTCACTGGCGGTATGGAGCTCACCCCCGTTGCACTGGCAGAGGGAATGGCGCTGGCTAAAGCACTCTATAACAATGAGTCTTGCAAAGTTGACTACAGCAATATCGCAACAACGGTATTCTGCCAACCCAATATCGGCACAGTCGGTTTAAGTGAAGAGCAGGCGCGTGCGGATTATTCAAATGTCATCAAATACCGCTCCGCTTTCCGCGCTATGAAGCACACAATTAGCGGCTCTCAAGAACGTACATTGATGAAGTTATTGGTGGATGGCGATACCGATAAGGTACTCGGCGCACATATGGTTGGCCCAGATGCGGGAGAGATTATGCAAGGATTAGCGATTGCACTTAAAGCAGGAGCGACAAAAGCTGATTTTGATTCCACTATCGGTATTCATCCGACTGCAGCAGAAGAGTTTGTAACGATGCGGGAGCCAGTTTCAGATTAGATTTCAGTCCCTTAATTATAAAAGTTGACCTCTAAATTAAAAGCGCGGAGAATGCGCGCACTATGAATATGAACCGGACAAGACCAAAGAACCTGCTTAGCATGCGCCATTGGGTGCTGCGTGCGGCCAACTATTGTCTGGGACTTGTCCTGATGTAACTTTACAAAAAGTCATTTCAGTTTTTAAAAGGCCGCGGATTCCAAAAGAATCCGCGGCCTTTTGTGTTTTGAGGTATCACAATGCAACTCACTAGCGCATATTTTGCCGTTATTTTGATCTGGGCAACCACACCTCTCACCGTTAAATGGGGCGGCGAAGGGGTTGGGTTTTTATTTGGCGTGCTCCTACGTATGCTAATCGGGACTGCCTGTGTGGCTGGCTTGCTGATCTTATTAAGAAAGTCACTCCCTTATCATATGGCTGCCTTAAAAACTTATGCTGCTGGCGTTGCCGGTGTATTTGGCGCGATGATGTCTGTTTACTGGTCCGCGCAGTTTATTCCCTCGGGCTGGATCGCGATCATTTTTGGTTTAACACCGATCATAACAGCCTTTCTTTCGGCAATCTGGCTCAAAGAACGGTTTGTTACACCGCTACGGCTAGCTGCACTTTTACTGAGTCTTTTCGGTTTATCAACGCTATATAATTCAGCCCCAATCGATGAATCAAACTACATTTATGGGATTATAGGTATGCTTACTGCTGTCCTACTGCATTCATTTAGTTCAGTCTGGATCAAGAAGATAGATGCAAAAATTTCGGCCTTATCCGTTACGGCTGGTAGCCTTTTTATGTCGATACCATTATTTTTTGCCAGTTGGTATTTTTTAGATGGGCAGTGGCCTGAGCAGATTCCAGATCGTAGCCTTTATGCCATTATCTATACGGGAGTTGTTGCCACAGCAGCGGGATTTACGATCTACTTCTATGTGCTCGGCCATTTTTCTGCGACCCGAGTTGCGTTAATCACGCTGATTTCACCACTGTTTGCTTTATGGCTCGGGCATACTTTCAATAATGAAGTCATCAGCCAGGGAACACTGTTTGGGACTGCGTTAATCCTGTCAGGTTTGGCGTTATTTGAATTTGATATGATAAGAAAGCGCGTCAAAATGCTGAATTTGCGCTTATAACAACTTCCCGCCCCCTCTGCCGTATAGATGAGGAGGGGTGGGCGGGGGATTGCATCTTTTTTTTGATGACTGAGAATTTCCATAAGTACTGTATGGCTTATTTTATTTCGATATTGTATAAACGGGTCATGACAAATTGATAGCAGATCACTCTTATGTTCTTTTCCGAAAAAAAACTAACACTGCCATCAGCTGAGGAGGCTCTTCCTGGGCGAGAAGAGCAAATACCGGTTGCTGCAGAACACGTCGTATTAGGCCAAGCAATGGCGCCACCTTTTGATGATGCACTCGAAAAAATCATCTTTGGAATGGGTTGTTTCTGGGGTGCAGAGCGTCGCTTTTGGGAAATCGAAGGGGTTTACAGCACGGCGGTTGGCTATATAGCAGGCTTAACACCCAATCCGTTGTACGAAGAGGTCTGTTCGGGGATGACGGGGCATAACGAAGCGGTGCTAGTGGTTTACAACCCCCGGTTGGTCAAGCTCGATTTTCTGCTGAAGAAGTTTTGGGAATCGCACGATCCTACACAGGGAATGCGGCAGGGCAATGATCGTGGGACACAATACCGCTCAGGTATCTATTACTTTAGTGAAGAGCAGAAAGAGCATGCTCTGCAGATGCGCACGGAATTTCAGACTGCGCTAGTAGAAGCAGGGTTAGGGTGTATCACAACAGAAATCATGGAAGCACCCGAGTTTTATTATGCTGAGGATTATCACCAGCAGTATCTGGCTAAAAACCCATCTGGGTACTGTGGCCTGAGTGGAACGGGGATTGAGCTTCCAGTTAACGTTGATTTTGTGCCGAGGGATCTTCCTCGTCACCCTGAATAATGGCAACAAGTGCTTCTTGGTCAATGATCGCCTGATGCGGAGAGACAAGCTTTATAAAACCTTTACGCTTAAACTCCGCAATCACCCTACTGGCAGTCTCTGTGGTTATTGCAAGTAATGCGCCCATATCCTCTCTACCTGGCAAGTAGCACTGTGTGGACTGACAGTCCTGAGAAAGGTAAATCAGAAGGTGCGCAACGCGCTGTTTAGCAAAACCACTTGTTAATTTAGAAAGCCAGGTGTCGGCATCAGAAATAACCCGCTGCCAACGGGCAGTCAGTTGCTTGAAAAGGTGGGGTGAGTTGTCATTAAGCTCTTTGATCTCGCCCACCGGAAGTCGGCAAAAAGAAGCCGATTCCAGAATTACTGCGTGGTGTAGATAGTTTTTATTGTCCAGCGCCTCTAGCCCGACCACGTCCCCCTGCCTCAGAATTCGTACGATTCTAAAAGAGCCATCGCTTAGATAGCTGACCAGCTTCACCAGACCGGAACGAACCGTATAGATCGCTTCGGGCTTATCCCCCTGATTATAAAGTGTCTCGCCTGTGGCGAAGTTTAATTCATGAATCGGATAATGAAGTAGATCAAAATCCTCTTTAGTCAGGTCGGCAAATAAAACGAGACTCCGAATTGCACACTGCTCGCATTTTGAGGCGACACGCCACGCTTTGTCTATTTGATCTGGCTGCATTTTCTGGGGTTCCGAACAGTTTCTTGTCTATTTTGTGTCATATGACACAACTAATAACGATAAATTAACAGATTGATAATTCTCAATTATTTATGTTTCTTGTGATTCTACACTGAGCCCGTAATTAACGAAAAGGAGAATTATGATGAAAAGAGTTAAACAGTTATTAATGGTTGTCGTTTTGGGCTTTACATTTGCGGCGGGCGCTGTATCCGCTGAGACGAAGGGCGTGTTTATTGATCTTTCAAGTTCTGATATATTTAAAATTCACAGGGCTTTCGCCGTGGGGACCATGCTTAGAAATAATGAGAAGGTGCCTGTTACCGTCTATATGAGTCTTGCGGTGACCCCTTATGTGAATAAAAATTACCCAGTTGCAAAGATGCTTGCATTACGTGGCCAGAATGTTCACCAACATATGACTGACTTCATGAAAGCAGGCGGAGAGATTATGGTCTGCGCAATGTGCCTGGGAGGGCATGGCTTAACCGAAGCTGACATGTTGCCTGGTGTTACGGCGGGAATGCCTAGCAAATTGATTGTAGCTGAGGATGTGAAGCTTCTCGCTTACTAATATTGCCACGCAGTTAAGCCTTTAATTAGCAGGGATAGGTTCCATTGGGACCTATCCCTTTAAAGGTATAAAGGGATTGAAAAATCAGGCAAGAATATGAATTTCAAAAAAACAACAATGGCATTGGCTATTATTTCTTCCGGAGTTTCACCGCTAGCGATTGCAGAACACCGACAGCTTGATGACATGCTTATTACTAGCGAGGTGCTTCGATCGGGCATGACCGGCGTAGCTCCGGGACTGGCGGGGACAAATGATACGGCGGTACTTTTAAAACAGGTACCGGGCGCTTCAGTCAATTCAAATGGCCCGTTATCTGGAATTGCACAATATAGGGGCCTGTTCGGTGACCGAGTAAATGTAATTACTGATGGCGCCAACTATAAGCCAGCCTGCGCCAATGCAATGGACGCGCCGCTGAGTCACGTTCCTGCATCGATGGTTGAAACGTTAACCGTCTATCGAGGAATCGCTCCGATTAGTAGCGGTATTGAGACGCTGGGAGGGACGATCGTTTCTGAGTCACGCAAAAGTGAGTTTGGAGTGAGTGAAGAAGTTGAGTCACATGGTAAGTTTTCGGCCGGATATAATGATGTCAATAATGGCCATTATGCCAGCCTATTGGGCAGCATAGTCAACGATAGCCACCGTTTACATATCGGTTTTAGCCATGAAGAAGGTGATGATTTCGAATACGATGGTGGCTCTAATATTCCCAGCGAACATGATCGTGATGCAGCCGCAATTGGTTACGGATTTCAGACAGGCGACCATGAGTTTAATATTGAATACAACCATAACGACACAGGTCATACCGGCACGGCAGCGTTGCCAATGGATATCGTTTATTCGCGCGGGGGCGTAACCAACGCTGGGTACAAAGGACGATTTCAGGACTTTAATGTCGATGCCCGCATTTTTTATCAAGATACGAGTCATGCAATGGACAACTTTACCTTACGTGATGTTGTGGGAGGCAAGGCACGCCGCTCAGATAATGACTCTGAGGGTGGGGGATATAAGCTCGCAATCGATTTTGCTGCAATCGGTGGCAATCTAAAGCTGGGTATTGATGGTGATCAGGCGAACCATAGTGCCGTCATCATCGACCCGACTGGCACGTTGGTGATCAATAATTTCAACGAAGCAGAGAAGGATCGCTATGGTTTCTTCAGCGAGTGGAAAGGGCATATTGCCGAAGATTCAGAGCTGGAGCTAGGCGCGCGCTACAACCTGATCAATATGGATGCTGGAGAAGCTGCTATTAACAGAGGCGGCGGACCGAAGATATTGCAAGATCGCTTTAATGCCAGCGATAGAGCCCAAACTGATCACAATATTGATCTTGTCGCGATCATTCGGCAATCACTCTCTTCATCTGTGGAGATTGAGCTTGGGATTGCTCGCAAAACACGTTCGCCCAGTTATCAAGAACGTTATCTATGGCTCCCATTAGCAGCTACGGGTGGATTAGCTGATGGAAATAATTACGTGGGTGATGTAGACCTTGACCCAGAAGTCTCCTATCAAGGGGAGCTGGGTCTCAATTGGCATCAAGGCGGGAATTATTTTGCCCCACGAATCTTCTACCGCCATGTCAACGACTATATTCAAGGAACGCCTTCAACCGACCCGGTCGTCATTGCAGTCTCAACTGCCGGAGGGGATCCAGCACCTCTTCAATTTACAAATACCGATGCAAAGCTATACGGGATTGATGCGGACTGGGGTGTTGTACTTACTGAAAGGTGGGAACTTTCGGGTATTATCAGCTACGTTAGAGGTAAACGTCGTGATATTAGTGATGACCTTTTCAGAATCGCACCGCTTAATGGTCGTGTTGAATTGAGCTATGAACAGGCCGACTGGAAGCTCAGTTCGGAAGTTGTTGCTTATGCAGCCCAGGATGATGTTTCGACCACTAATGATGAAACGAAATCATCCGGCTATGGCCTATTCAACCTACGTGCTAATTACCAACCTGCCGGAGGTTTTACCATTGGTGTTGGCGTCGAAAACTTGTTTGACAAGAAGTACAGCGAACATATCGGCGGCGTTAATCGTGCAGCTAATAATGATGTTCCTGTTGGAGAACATATCATCAGCCCGGGGCGGAATCTTTATGCCACAGTGGGTTACGACTGGTAAGTGAACCTTTTACCCCTCTAACCGGTGCCCCTATCTTCTGATAATCCTGGGGCGTCGGTTTTTTTCCTGGGAAAGGGAATGGCCTTATTAAGCTAGTAAGCAGCCATAAAAAAACCTTCAGAGCGAGGAGCTACTCTGAAGGTTTTTTGCTTTGTTGTAGACTATTCCTACGAACGGGCAGCCGCTAAAGTAGAATTTAATGTCTCACTAGGACGCATGACTGCTTTTACCATCTCAGGATCGGCCTTGTAGTAACCACCGAAACTAATAGGCTGACCCTGAACAACACTCAACTCTTCAATGATCTTATCTGTGTTATCTGCAAGCGCTTTGGCGAGTGGTGCAAAATAAGCTTGTAGCTCGCTGTCTTCTGTCTGCTCAGCAAGCGCTTGAGACCAGTACAGGGCCAACCAGAAATGACTACCTCGATTATCCAGTTCACCAGTTTTACGCGAAGGTGCCTGGCCGTTTTGCAGTAGTGTTTCGGTTGCCTGGTCGAGTGTTTTCGCCAGCAATCCTGCTTTTTTATTATCAGTTTTGATGCTGACATCTTCTAGCGAAACGGCTAGGGCGAGGAACTCACCCAATGAATCCCAGCGAAGATGGTTTTCTTCGAGGAGCTGTTTGACATGCTTAGGGGCTGAACCACCTGCGCCCGTTTCAAATAGCCCACCACCTGCCATCAATGGGACGATTGAGAGCATTTTTGCACTAGTCCCTAGCTCCATAATGGGGAACAGGTCGGTTAAATAATCACGTAAGATATTGCCGGTTACAGAGATGGTGTCGATGCCACGAATCAGGCGCTCCATCGTATAGCGCATGGCACGGCACTGGGACATAATCTGAATATCCAGACCCGTTAAATCATGGTCTTTTAGATAACGCCTAACTTTCTTAAGCACTTCAACATCGTGAGGACGATACTCTTCTAACCAGAAAACAGCGGTTGTATTGCTCAAGCGGGCGCGGGTAACGGCTAGCTTGACCCAATCCTGAATCGGCAGATCTTTTGTCTGGCACATTCTCCAGATATCACCCTCTTCAACATTTTGCGCCATCAGTACATTGCCTTCCTCATCGACAATGCGTGCAACCCCCTCGGAAGGGATTTCAAATGTTTTATCGTGTGAACCGTACTCTTCAGCTTTTTGTGCCATCAGGCCTACGTTTGGAACGGTTCCCATTGTCGTTGGGTCAAAAGCGCCATTGGTTTTACAGAAACTGACCATCTCCTGGTAGATTCGGGCGTAGGTGCTTTCAGGCATCACTGCTTTGGTCTCTTTCAGGCGGCCATCAGCTCCCCACATTTGACCGCCAGAGCGGATCATTGCTGGCATAGAGGCGTCAACGATTATGTCATTAGGCGCATGGAAATTTGAGATCCCTTTTGCCGAATCGACCATCGCCAGTTTGGGCTGTTTGTCGTAGCAAGCATGGATATCCTCTTCAATTTCTTCACGGACAGAACCGGGGAGGTCTTTAATTTTTTCTTCAAGACTGCCCATGCCGTCATTGGGGTTAAAGCCGATTTCTTTAAAAAGTTCCGCATGCTTTTCGAAAGCATCCTTATAAAAAATCTTTAGACAATGACCAAAAACAATTGGATGAGAGACTTTCATCATGGTTGCTTTAACGTGCAGAGAGAACATCACGTCGGTCTCTTTCGCATCTTTAAGTTGCGCTTCATAAAAGGCACAGAGTGCTTTTTTGCTCATAAACATGCTGTCGATGATTTCACCATCCAGCAGTGCTGTTTTTGCTTTGAGAACGGTAATGTTTCCCGCTTTATCGACAAAATCCATTTTGACGTTGCACGCCTTATCCACCGTCATCGACTTTTCGCTGGAATAGAAGTCACCACCATGCATATGAGAGACATGCGAACGCGATGCAGGGCTCCAGGGCGCCATGGAATGTGGGTTCTTGCGAGCGTAGGCTTTTACAGCGGGTGGCGCGCGACGGTCAGAATTCCCTTCGCGTAAAACAGGATTTACGGCACTTCCGAGAACGGTTGAGTAGCGTTTTTGGATTGCTTCTTCAGCTTCATTTTGAGGGTTTTCTGGATAATCAGGAATGTCATAGCCTTTTTCCTGCAACTCAGCAATCGCAGCGATTAACTGTGGGATGGCTGCGCTGATATTAGGCAGTTTGATGATGTTTGTATCGGGTTTTTGCGTGAGCCTAGCCAGCTCTGCAAGTGCATCGTGCTCTTTTTGCTCTTCGGTTAAATTCTCAGGAAATTGAACAAGAATACGGGATGCTACAGAGATATCACTTAATTTTATTTTTATATCAGCAGCGGAGGTAAAGGTTCTAATGATGGGCAGCAAAGAGCAGGTTGCAAGCAACGGAGCTTCGTCTGTGAGGGTATAGATGATTGTTGATGACATTATTGTCTTCTCCCTTAATTTTTATGGCGGATGGCCTAAATACAAAT
>QNFJ01000057.1 GCA_003646305.1 Gammaproteobacteria bacterium
TCTGATCCGTTGTGGTGAAAATGTGGCGGTTATTATTTAAAAAAAGGGGGTAGGCTAATGATTGATTATTTTATGGCAATATTCTTTAGTGTAAGTGTCACTCAGCCTCCACCATTTTTTATTTGATATTGATCTGTAACGCGATCTAATAGATTTTAGGGATGATTTTCTTGGTTCTTTTGCAGTATAGCTCGTAGGGTTTACCAAGCGTTTTGATCATGGCTCTTTCTTCAAAGTGCATTCCAATCATGGTGTAAATGGACATCCCGACTGAGAATAGGAGGTGTCCTACTGTCATTGTCGGAACAGCCCAAAAAGCCATAAGCAGGCCGAGCATCATAGGGTGCCTGATTGATCGATAAAACAGGCTCTCGGTGAATGTGACGTCGGTATAGCTCTTTTTAACAAAATGCAGCCAGGTTTGGCGAAGGCCGAATAGGTCGAAATGGTCGGTCAAAAATGTTGCGGCAAAACAGATAATCCAGGCCAGAGCGAAGAACGTCCCAATAATCATTTGATATGCTGCTGATTCAACGTTCCAAATGATTCCCTCTATGGGCTGCCAAAAGTACATCATGAGCGCCATTGCGATTGTTGAAACTAAAACATAGGTGCTTCTCTCAATGTGGTGTGGCACCCATTTTTCAATGGCAATTTTAAAGCCTTCCCTTGCCATTAAACTATGTTGAACGCCCCATAAAAGCATCAATCCAATATTAACTGTAAGGGCAAACCCGACTCCGGGAGCCTCGCCTGATGAGAGCGTTTTGGGTACGTAAAACTCACCCACAAAGCCTATGAAATAAACAAACACAGCGAAAAATAAAAGATAACTAATCACACCATATAAGGCGACAAAAAGACGCATACTCTTACTCTTGAAGTGGTTTTAACGGGTTAGATAATACCCTAAGTTAATTATGGGTATTGATTTTATTCTGATGTTGTCGATTGGCTCGGCATTACGGTCGGGGGCACACCCTGCAGGAGTGACTTGATCGCGGAGTCGAGCCCACCAATGGTTAATGGATACATCCGATCACTCATTAATTGGCGAACCAATCGGTTTGATGGGCGTCTGTCCCAGTTTCTTTGTGGGTCTGGATTTAACCAGGCCGCATTAGGAAAGGCAGAAAGAAGTCGTTGAAACCAGACGGCTCCCGCCTCTTCATTCCAGTGTTCGACACTACCACCAGGGTATGTGATTTCATAAGGACTCATACTGGCATCACCAACAAAGATCAGTTTATAGTCGCTAGAATAATGGTTGATCACCTCCATCATTGGCGTGATCTCGCTATACCGCCTGCGATTATCTTTCCAGAGCTGTTCGTAGGTAAAGTTGTGGAAATAGTAATATTCCAGATGTTTAAACTCGGTTTTAGCAGCGGAAAAGAGCTCTTCGCAGGTGTGAATATGGTCATCCATGGAGCCACCGATATCGAGCATTAGCAGCACCTTAATTGCATTATGGCGTTCTGGGACCATTTTCAGGTCGAGATATCCACCATTGGCGGCGGTTGAACGAATAGTATCGTCAATATCCAGAACATCAGGTGATCCCTGACGGGCAAACTTGCGAAGTTTTCGGAGTGCCACTTTGATATTGCGTGTGTTCAGCTCAACGTTGTCATCAAGATTCTTAAACTCGCGCTTATCCCAGACTTTTACGGCGCGACGGTTTCGGGATTCGTGCTGGCCAATGCGGATTCCTTCCGGGTTATAGCCGTATGCACCAAAAGGAGAGGTGCCGCCGGTGCCAATCCATTTATTACCACCGTGGTGCTCTTCTTTTTGCTCTTCGAGCCTCTTTTTCAGCGTTTCAAGTAGCTCTTCCCAGCCCCCGAGTGATTCTATTTTGCGCTTTTCCTCTTCTGTGAGTAGTTTTTCAGCCTGTTTTCGTAGCCACTCTTCGGGGATTTCGGCAAAAATCTCTTCGAGTGAAGTATCACTTTCCAGCCCTTTAAAGGTGGCACTAAAAACCTGGTCGAAACGATCATAAAAGCGTTCGTCCTTAACCAGTGCAGTCCGCGATAGATAGTAAAAGGCGTTAACATCAAAAGCGGTCACTCTTTTCTGTAACGCGGTGAGCAATGAGAGAAGCTCTGTTATGCTGACGGGAATTCCCGCTTTTTTGAGGTCGAGAAAGAAGTTTATAAACATCTTAGTAGAATGCTTAGTTAGCTGTTTTGCTTACGCCTGTTCATAAAGGCAAGCCGTTCGAACAGATGAACATCTTGTTCATTTTTAAGCAATGCTCCGTGCATTTTCGGGAGAACGGTATTGTCGTCAGTACTACTGAGTGTTTCAGCAGAGAGTTCCTCTGCAAGAAGCAGTTTGATCCAGTCAAGTAGCTCAGAGGTTGAGGGTTTTTTCTTTAGTCCAGTTACATTCCGGACCTCAAAAAATAGCCCAAGCGCTTCGGCTAACAACTCCTTTTTGATGTCATGGAAATGCACATCAACAATCTGTTCCATTGTCTCGATGTCAGGGAATTGGATGTAATGAAAGAAACAGCGCCTTAGAAAAGCATCAGGAAGCTCCTTCTCATTATTGCTGGTGATAATAATGAGCGGACGGTGTTTTGCACGAACTAACTGCTGAGTTTCATAAACAAAAAACTCCATACGATCCAGTTCCTGGAGCAGATCGTTGGGAAATTCTATGTCGGCTTTATCAATCTCATCAATAAGAAGGACGGCTCGTTTCTCAGAGGAAAATGCCTCCCAAACTTTACCTTTAACAATATAGTTCGCGATGTCATGAACACGCTCATCTCCGAACTGTGAATCTCTCAGGCGGGAAACTGCATCGTATTCATATAATCCCTGATGTGCCTTGGTTGTTGACTTGATGTGCCACTCTATCAGTGGGGCATCCAGTGATTTCGCGACTTCAATTGCTAGTTGAGTTTTGCCAGTACCAGGCTCACCTTTTATCAGAAGAGGGCGCTCAAGGGTTAGCGCGGCATTAACGGCAAGTGTTAACTCTTCGGTTGCAATATAGTTATTTGTCCCTGCAAAGCGGTCAGTAGTCATGATTTTGTTTGTTAACGTGTGAGATTGGAGTGGCAACTATTATAAGAAATTCTGATTACCCATTCATGAATAATTAGAGCTTGCACCTTCCTGACATTGAATCGTGTGATTTTAAATCGGATTTTGCTCAATCAGCTGTTTAGCAATAATAATTCGTTGCAGCTCATTTGTTCCTTCACCAATCGCCAGTAATGGCGCATCACGGTAGTACCGCTCGACATTAAATTCGGTTGAATAACCATAGGCACCATGTATTCGTAAGGCTTCAGAAGAATTACTCATCGCAGCTTCGGTTGCAAAAAGTTTTGCCATGCCAGCTTCCATGTCACAGCGTTCGCCTCTATCGAAGGCTTTAGCTGCCGATTGAACCAACAGGCGTGCAGCCTCAACACGAGTAGCCATATCGGCGAGATAGATTTGAATGGACTGGTGCTGGCAAATCGGTTTGCCAAAGGTCTTACGTTGCTGTGAATATTCGATTGAATCGTTAAGCGCAGCCAGTGCAACACCGATACCTCGTGAGGCAACATTAATGCGGCCCAATGCCAGTGCGCCTAAGGCATGCTGTAAACCATGCCCCTCTTCGAGACCAATCAGATTTTCTGCGGGCAGGCGATAATTATCGAGAAAAAATTCAGCCGTATCGATCCCTTTATAACCCAGTTTTTTATGCTTGCTACCCATCACAAAGCCTTCACCTTTAGGAGCGATGAAGAGGCTCATTCCTTTGTGTGCGGGTTTAGCATCAGGGTCTGTCTTAACCAGAAGGGCAAAGCAGCTACCGTGTAAACTATTGGTGATCCATGCTTTAGAACCATTAATAATATAGTCATCACCATCACGTTTTGACACGGTTCTAATGGCTTGAAGGTCGGTGCCACAATTAGGCTCGGTTAGTGCTAATGCACCACGGATTTCACCCGAGGCAAATAGAGGCAACCATTTTGCTTTTTGTTCAGCGGTGCCAAAACGCTGCACAGACATCGACATGATAAGGTGTGAGTTGAAAACACCGGTCAAAGACATCCAGACACAGGCAACGCGCTCAACAATTTTTGCATAGGTGCTAACAGGAAGACCCAGTCCACCATATTGAGGATCAATTACCGCCCCAAAAAGCCCCATCTCCTTCATTTCGGCAACAATCTCTTCGGGGTACTCATCGTTCGCTTCAAGTTCACGAACTGAGGGCTTTATTTTAAGGAGAAACTTATCAACAGCATCCAGCATAAGCTGTTCGGTTTCTTCTGCTTCACTACGCATTTTTACACCCTCAATTATCTACCAAACGCTTGTTATAATACCTTTGAGGTAGAATTGCAATCTGAGAATGATGTTTAAGCATCACAAAAGATCCTGGCAGCTCCCCAGTTAATTGAGCTGGAGAGGTGCCGGAGTGTTAGTTTTTAAGTCAGAAAAAGTTTTATTTCAAAGTGTTTTTAGATTCGGGGCAATAATATCGAACCCGCCCATGACCCCTTCAGGGTGTTCGGCATCACTAAAGTCGGTAATCTTTCCCCAGCTATTCTGGATATCTTCAAGTGTTATGCCTTTATTAAGCGGGAGAAGAACCCCTTTTGCGCGCTCCCAGCGTAGCTGTGCAGTCCAGCCGCCTCCAACTTCAAACAGTGAACCATTCGTTGGCGCTTCATCATGGCAAAGATAACCAACCGTCGGGCTGACAAAGGAAGGGTTTAAGGCTTCGACCATCTGTTTTTCCAAAATGGTTTCCGTCATGCGTGAGCCGGCAAATGGCGCAATTGTGTTCACCCGAATATTGCGCTTTTCCCCTTCGAGGGCAAGGGATTGAGCAAAACCAAATAGAGCCAGTTTTGCCATTGAATAGTTTGCCTGCCCGAAATTCCCATAAATACCAGCGCTGGATGCGGTAAAAACAATCCGTCCATATTCTTGTTCGCGCATATAGGGCCAGGCAGCATGCGTCGTTTTAAACGCCCCTTTGACATGGACATTATAGATTTGATCCCAGTCATCTTCCGTCATTTTATGGAATGTTGTGTCACGAAGAATGCCGGCGTTATTAACGAGAATATCTATCCGTCCCCAGTTATCGAGGGCGGTCTGGATAATTTTATCGCCATCCAGCACAGAGTCGTAATTTGCAACCGCTTCACCTCCAGCAGCTCTGATCTCATCAACGACCAGGTCGGCAGCGCGCTTGTTTCCCAAGGACTCACGACCCGCGAGGTCACCACCCAGGTCATTGATCACAACCTTGGCGCCACGACTCGCTAATAGTAATGCGTGTGAACGACCAAGGCCGCCACCACTTCCAGTAACAACGGCAACTTTTCCGTCAAATCTTAGTTCAGATGTCATCAAACAGTTCCTTTAGTAAGGTTAGTTAAAAGTGGGGGTGGTTTTACCCCTTCCACTATCTATAATATAAGCAAAACAGGGTTTCTTCAGATCAATAAAGTCATTACGCTTTTGAGATATTAATCACTTTAAGTGAGGTGAATTCCAGCAACCCTTCTTTACCCCATTCAACGCCCAATCCAGACTGTTTAGTTGGGCAGAAAGGGATGTGCGGGCCAAATACGGTGTGCTGGTTAATCCAGACTGTTCCGGTATCCATTCTATCTGCAACAGCGCGTGCTTTCTTCAGATCAGTTGACCAGACAGAGCCGCCCAAACCGTAAGGTGAATTATTCGCAGCGGCTATGGCTTCATCAACCGCTTTGAATTTAATAATTGGCAGTACAGGGCCAAAGGGCTCCTCATCAACCAGAGGAGAGCCATCATGGATGTCTTTTACAATTGTTAGCGGAATAAAGTAGCCGGGTTTTTCCGGGATTTCCCCGCCAGCGATAATGACACCATCACGACGACCATGCTCTATATAGGCTTTGACTATTTCATATTGAGCCTTATTTTGTACGGGACCAAACTGTGACTGGCTATCCATTCCGTCACCGACGACAGCCGCATTAGCCAATTTTGCCAACTGATCACAAAGTTCATCGTAAACTTTTTCCTGTACATAGAGACGCTTCAAGGCGATACAGGTTTGTCCACTGTTGATGAAGGCAGCACCAAAAACGGCTGCTGCGATGGCTTTTGGATCCACATCGTCAAGTACAATGGCCGCATCATTTCCGCCCAACTCTAACGTTAAACGTTTTAGTGTCCTGGCCGAACTTTCCATAATCTTTCGACCGGTTGGCGAAGAGCCGGTAAAAGAGATTTTGGCAATTCCTGGGTGAGCGGTTATTTTTGCTCCTAGCTCACCGTCATCTGCAAGAATATTGACGAGCCCAGCAGGAACAATGTCTTTAATTAAATCACCAAGGATTGCGGTCGTTATAGGCGTTGTTTGAGCCGGTTTCAGAATGAGGCTGTTTCCTGCCAACAGAGCAGGTGCCAGTTTGTAAACAGTAATCAGGAATGGGAAATTCCAGGGCATAATACCCGCGACAACACCCAGAGGGACATGATGGGTTTCAACGCGCTGTTCATCTGTATCAATAATCACCTCGGATTCGAGGGTCATCGTGGCAAAATGACGGCTGAATGCAACAGCAAATTCAACCTCCATGTTCGCCAATTCTAATGTTTTTCCCTGCTCTAATGTCAGTGCGTTAGCAATCAGCTCTTTATTCTCAATGATCTTATCGGAAATCTTTTCAAGTATTTCCTGACGCTCTTTAATGGTCGTCTGCTTGAATAGATTAAATGCTTTTTGGGCAGCGCTAACGGCAAGCTCCAGCTCCTTTTCTCCAGCCTTGCTGACTGTGGCAAAAATTTCTTCAGTGGCAGGATTAATGATGCCGACCGTATCATCGGTTTCAATCAGTTGGCCATCAATGAGTAACGGATAATTTTTCATATGGGGATCTCTCCTAAAGGAGTTCTTTGCTAGCCGTAAAAACTAACATGCGCTTGCTTGCTTTAAAAGCACTTAATGACAGCACTTAATGACGGTTTATTAAATAGATTGCTCTACTTGACAAATCAGGAGGTGTACCATAATGTGCATAAATTCAAACGTTTGTTTGGTTTTATGTGCTCTGTTTTTATCCAAGCTGTCCATAAAAAGTTGTCTAGAGGTGATGTGTGCCAAAGCATGAGATCAATAACAAGGTAGAGCGGCCTGATAGCCGCAAGCAGGAGATTCTGGATACTGCGGCGGTGCTATTCAGCGAAAAGGGCTACCACGCGTTGTCGATGCGGGGTATTGCCAAAGAAACCGGGATGTTGCCGGGTTCGCTGTATTGCCACTTTTCTTCGAAAGAGGATCTCCTCTATTCAATCTACGCCGAAGGAGTGAAAAGAATTTCATTCAAGGTTGATGCGGCGGTAGCTGAAAGAGAGGGAAGTTGGGACCGGCTCGAAGCGGCCTGCAGTACACACCTTGAAGTGTTGCTTGATCAGAGTGCATACGCACAGGTTGTTGTGCGCATTTTGCCTCATGAAACGGGGGGGATTCGCGAGCGGTTGATTGCACTGAGGAACGAGTATGAAAGCAGGTTCAGGGTGTTGATTGATGCGCTGGAGATGGCGCCTGATGTGAATCGTAAGCACCTCCGCCTTTTTTTGCTGGGGGCTTTAAATTCAGCGCAGGAGTGGTATCAGCCTGGTGCAGACACCCCTGAAATGATCGCAAAAGAACTTGTAAAAATAATTGGCCAGAAAATAAAGTTAAGTGAGGATAAGAACAATGGTTGAAAGTGAATCAGTAGAAACAATTATTCCCAGGATATTGGTGACCAAAATTGGTCTAGATGGGCATGACAGAGGAAGCAGGATTATCGCAGCCTGGCTGCGTGATGCAGGGATGGAGGTGATTTATACCGCGCCATGGCAAAAAATCAGCACCGTGGTAAAGCTCGTTAAGGAAGAGGATGTGGATGTTATTGGTTTGAGTTCATTAGCAACTGATCATCTTCTTGTCCCTAAATTGATGGATGCTTTGCGTGAGGGCGGTTATCAACATGTAAGAGTGGTGGTTGGAGGCATTGTGCCTGATGCAGATGAGGCGATTTTGTTAGATGCAGGTGTTTCTCGGGTTTTCCATACCGGCAGTGCTAAAGAAGAGGTCGTTCAGTGGGTTGGAAAGTTTGCCAAAGAGGCAAGAAAAGCCCCTGCGGTTGTCACTTTTGAATAGGTTTTAAAATGACTGATAAAAAAACAGATATTGAGAACAAACAGTGGCAAGAAAATTATAAGAAGCTTTTGCCAGATGACAAAGCTCGTAGCAATCGCTCTAATATTAAAATTAAACCGCTTTATACACCCAAAGATTGGGATAGCAACCGTTATGCTGATGAGCTGGGTTTTCCTGGGCAGGGCCCGATGACGCGAGGGATCTACCCAACCATGCATCGTGGACAAACCTGGAGCCAACGGCAACTTATTGGGTTGGCTACGCCTGAGCTTTATAACGCGCGTGTTAAACAGATGATTGCTATCGGCGCCAATGCACTGAGTATGATTCCCTGCAACTCAATATACCGAGGACTTGATGTGGATGAGGTCGATCCGGTCTTACTGGGCACCTGTGGGGTGACCGTTAATACGGTGGATGATATGGCGCGATGTCTGGATGGGATTCCAATCGATAAAATGTCAATCGGTTTAAATGACCCAATCCCTTTTACCATGCTCGCACAGGTGTTGGCTCATGCGAAGAATATTGGTGTCCCCTGGGAGAAACTTACCGGTACCTCCAATCAAAGTGATTATATTTCACACTTTGTTGCAAACCATATGTTTTATCGAATTGCGCTTAAAGGATCCAGACGAATACAGATGGATCAAATCATCTTTTTGAAAGAGCACTGCCCCGGTTGGAACCCTATTTCTATCGTTGGGCAGCATATGCAGCAAGCAGGAGCAACTCCGGCGGAAGCGATGGGTTTAACCTTGTGTACGGGAATTCAATACGCAAAAGACTGTATCGAGCGAGGGCTGGAGCCAGATGCCTTTTTGCCCCGTTTCACCTTCTTTTTTGATATTTCGATTAGCTTTTTTGAAGAGATCGCTAAATTCAGGGCAGGCCGCAGGGTCTGGGCACGGCTGACTAAAGAGCGTTTTGGTGCAAAAGATCCAAAGTCATCGCGTTTTAAATTTCACTGCCAAACATCCGGGGTAGATCTGACCCGTGTTCAACCACTGAATAATATTGCTCGGGTGGCTATTCAGGGAATGGCCGGTATTCTCGGAGGTTGCCAGTCAATGCATACCGATGGATATGATGAGGCGCTGAGTTGCCCGACAGAAGAGGCGGCCCTTATTTCGGTTGCAACCCAAAATATTTTAAAAGATGAGGCGGGGATGACTGATGTCATTGATGCGCTGGGTGGCTCCTATTATCTGGAAACATTAACCAATCAGATGGAAGAGCAGATCGAGGCCATTATTGCCAGGATTGATGAAGCTGGCGGAATGTTTGAGGCGGTTGAAAGTGGTTTGGTTCAAGGCATGATCGGTGAATCTTCCATGGCTTATCAGGAGAAGGTCGATAGCGGAGAGCATAAGATTGTCGGCGTTAACGCCTATCAGATTGAGGATGACCCGACTCTTCGGAAAACACAACCATGGCCAGATCAGGATGACATGACGCGTCAAATAGAACTGTTTGGGCAGTTTAAAGAAGAGCGTGATCAGGCAGAAGTGCAGCGTGCGTTAGATAATCTTGTTGCTGCCGCGCGAAGTGACGACCAAAATGTTTATGAGCAAATTGTTCAGGCAACAATGAGTAATGTTACTCAGGGTGAAATTATTAGCTGTCTTAGAGAAGAGTTTGGTTTTGGTCATCCACTGGTAATGGCCTGATGACTGAGAAAAGAGCCAGCCCTAATAAACCCTGGCTGGATCGGCTACTTAATGGTGATAGAGCCGTCCTATCAAGAGCGATTTCAGTGCTTGAAAATGAAACAAACGAGGCCTCTGCCATTATTCGGGGTATCTATCCACACATTGGAAAGGCGATGGTTGTCGGCTTTACCGGTTCCCCAGGGGTCGGCAAATCAACGCTCGTTAATCGATACATTAAACTACTATGTGAGAAAGGCTTGCAGGTTGGTGTGATTGCCGTTGACCCTTCGAGCCCATTAAGTGGTGGTGCTATTTTAGGTGACCGAATCCGAATGGCTACTCAGGAGCATTTGGAGAACCTTTTTATTCGCTCCCTTGCTTCTCGCTGTCATGTCGGTGGCCTGTCTCGCGCTACGGCTCGAGTTGTGGATGTAATGGATGCTGCCGGGATGAATGTGATTATCATCGAAACGGTTGGGGCAGGACAATCCGAAGTGGAGATCGCTGAAATTGTAGCTACAAAAGTGGTGGTTTGCTCGCCGGGGCTGGGTGATGATATTCAGGCCATTAAAGCGGGCATCCTGGAAATTGCCGATGTTTTAGTCGTTAATAAATGCGATTTGCCTTTAATTAATCA
>QNFJ01000058.1 GCA_003646305.1 Gammaproteobacteria bacterium
TAATGCGAAAAAAGCAGCGATCAGTGCAGGCTATCGCGCCAAAACAGCAAGGCACTGAAAACCTGTCTAAACCAGTCATTTCAAGGTCTATATCAGATGCTATGCAGCAACGCAGCGCTTCAAAGCCCGAGTAGACTCTGAATGGGTGTTAAACGGCGCTATAGAGCTGTACAGGGATGCTCGGACAAATGATGATCTTAGAGCTCCTCTAAGGGCTCTTGAGATGATTGGTAAGCATGTTGATGCGCAAGCCTTTAAAGATCGAGTTGAGGTGCCTCAGGTCGGTCATACTGCTATATTGGAAGAGTGCATCGCTGCCGCTGAACGGTTGCGGAAGCGGTTAAATTGAAAAGCTACTGCTTTGAGATCTACAACCGGATAGATGAGAATGAAAATCTCATCGTTCGATTTGCATTAATCTTTGGGGGAAGGTCAGTAGATTCATCACAAGGTAGAGAGCGAAAAATGGCTTAAAAGGGCAAATGTAAGAGAAATTAGCTGAACTCTGAGAGGTTACAGCTTGAATAGCTGTTTTTCAGATGTTCCCTAATTATCGTAAGCTTATATAGTATATTGATACACATCTGAAACATACCATCGTCAAAGGAGAAAAACCATGTCACTAAATGGATCATGCTTATGCGGAAACGTACAATACGAAACTAAAGGCGAACCCGTTCTAATGGGTAACTGCCACTGCCGAGATTGCCAAAAATTGAGCGGTAGCGCTTATATACCAGTTGTTGCTTTTCTTGAAGAAAACGTAAAAATTACTGGAGAAGTAAAATACTATGCCAAAAAAGGTGACAGCGGTTTAACTGCCTACGAAGGTTTTTGCCCAAACTGTGGCTCTAGGATTTGTGCGCACGCTGAAGCGATGCCGGGTTTGAAACTGGTTATGGCTGGCACACTGGAGGAGCCAGAAAATTATAAACCACAAATGGATCTATATGTTGGTCGCGCCAATCACTGGGATAAACTGGCTGACGATACTGCCAAATTTGAAGGCATGCCAAGCGAATAAAGCTCCTTTGTAACACACACAAAAAAGCCCCAGTTGTTTTATATGCGACTGGGGCTTATTTATACTTCGCTTTAAATTAACCAATAAAGTCGTGCAATCACCGAACTTAGCCACTTAAGTGTGAGACCCGCTGAAACATGTATCTGAATCGCCCGAGATCCCTAGACACTCCTTAAAGTTACAATAAACCTAAAGAGGAGTTGACGATGGCTGAGTCCAGAGAATTATTTTGTAAGAGTAGTTGAGGGTGACTCTCCAAAAACTTTTTTGTACTCAATAGCAAACTTACCTACATGTGAAAATCCATAATTGAAAGCAACTTGTAGCACGGTGGTAGAGCCCTTTTCTGAGCGAAGTAGCTCGAGATATGCTGAATCTAGACGACGTTGTCTTATAAAGCCCATTGGGCCGCACTCATATTTTTTCTCAAATGCACGAGACAACATCCTAATTGAACAATTAGAGACCTCTGCTAGTTGATCGCGCGTAATAGGATTTTGTAAATTCTCATTGATATATTCTTCTGCACGATTGAGAGTGTATGGAGCATCATGCCTGTAATGTTTCACGCTACTATCATTGTTTAAATACAATGCAAAGCTAGCTAGTAAATCATCTTCTAACTCTTTTAAAGTAATTGTACTAATAGGTATTTTTTTATTTAAAGTAGACCATGCTTTAACTGTGGCTCTCAGTAAAGCACTTCCTGGTTGTGTAAATAGTGAAATGTCAGGATTTATTGACGACAAAACCTGAAAGTCTGATTGTAATAATTTATTTGAATATTCCTTGATTGGGTCGACAAAAAAATTACTCACGAGAAAATGGCCATTTCTTTTTGCAGATAAATTAAATTCATGACCCGGCACTAGCATGTGAGCCAAAGATGACTCGAATATTTGTTTTTTCTCAGATGCAGCAATTGTAAAGGGTGAGCTTAAAGGGAACGTTAAACCGAAAAAGTCCTGTTGTGGCTCCTTGATTGCCCTGAAAGAATTTGCCGATACTGTAAATAAACCAACGGACTGAAGTCTTTCCATGCTAATTTTAGCATTGAATACCTTGCCGACCGCGGGCCTGATAAGAACATCTCCCGCGATAGGGAAAAGGAATTCTTCAAACTCTTCTGGATCATTAAAGAACATAATTTGTCCATGTGAGAAGCATAATAAATCCAACGTTGTCCCAAAAAGGACTTCCTCCCAAAACTTTGACTCTATAATAACTCAAGATCAATCTAAGCCTAAAGCCGTAATAATTACAATAGAGCTTACTTCTGTATGTCTTGAAGATAAGGGTATCGGATCAGGAACGAACCAGATCACCCCGTTGACTGGGAACATGAGAATGAAGTCTTTGAAAGTGTTGATCTGCAATTTGGAAAATATTTACAAAGTCGTTTGGCCTTTATTTGGATTGTTTGGGGTTGGACGGGACAGGCCATACGATTGGGTACGGGCCTGGACGTTCGGTTTAATTACTAAGAGAGGAATAGGATAATGATGACTAAAAAAAGTGTATTTACAGGTGTATTTATTACACTGGTAGCTGCGATGATCTACCAATGGGGGCACATAGATGGGCTTGCTGGAAAACCGTCAGTGCTTATATCTGAGTCAATCGCAGCTGATAGTCCGACAAAAATATCACCGGTAAAGGCGCGTGCACGTGATTTTTACGCACCCAACAGTGAAGACTTAGCGCCGGACGAAATGCGCTTGATTGCCTGTGGTACAGGTATGCCAACGGCACGTCCAAAACAGGCTGCGTCGTGCTGGCTACTCGAACTGGGTAACGGCGATAAATTTATCTTCGATGTTGGAACTGGGTCAGCAGAGCGCATCGCGGCAATGCAGATCCCTTATAATTACCTCGATAAAGTATTCTTGAGTCACTTACATACTGATCATTTCGGTGATCTGGATGCATTGTTTGTCGGTGGCGCGCTGGCTGGTCGCCAGAAACCGCTACGAGTCTGGGGGCCAAGTGGTGATACACCAGAGAGGGGTACGAAGTACGCACTTGAACATCTGCGCAAGGCGCTTACCTGGGACCTTGACGGTCGCTTAGGAATCACTGATCCACGAGGTTACCATTTCGAAGTCCACGAATTTGATTACAAGGGCATAAATGCGGTTATCTATCAAGAGAACGGCGTGACCATTCGGTCTTACCCAGCTATCCATGCCCTCGATGGTCCGGTGAGTTTCAGTCTTGAGTGGAATGGGCTTAAATTCGTCTTTGGCGGCGATACCTATCCGAATAAATGGTTTGACGAGCATGCGAAGAATGCCGATCTGGCAATTCATGAGTGCTTCGTCACCGTGCCGGACATGATTGCTAAATTCGGATTCACACCACAAGGGGCTTTGTCAGTTGCCACTCAGGTCCACACCTCACCCGAAGCATTTGGCAAAGTAATGTCGCGCATTAAGCCGCGAATGGCTGTTGCCTATCATTTCTACAATGATTTTGATACCACTGCAGGGATTCTTAATGGTGTCAGAACTACCTATGACGGTCCGCTTAGTTTAGCCGAGGACTACATGGTGTGGAACATCACCAAAGATGATATTCGTGTGCGGATGGCAAGAATTGATGAAGATGTCTGGCCACCAGTAGCAACTGAGAAGCCACAGGTGCCAGATCCAAGCACCAGAATTCCTTATTCGGATATGATTGCGGGAGGTAAACTCGACGTGCAAGACGTGATTCAGCCTGTGTATGACGAGATCAACAAGAAGTATGGGCTAAATGAAAAACAAGACTAGATAAGCCTACCCATTTTCTAAGACATGTGAGATAAAAGGCCGAGTGAAGCTCGGCCTTTTATTATTTGCTCTCTCCTAATTTTAGTGTGTTGTAATTTTTAAGTTTGAAATGTGAGTGATTGTGTCTCTATGCTATTTTATTTTCGTTTATTTTTAATTAGCTTATTTGTATTATGGGCGCCTTTTTTAAAGGCTGACTGGATTAATCTCACCGGTGCTGAGACGGCAGAAAATATTGCCGAAATTTATATGCTTGATGATCATGTCAAAGTAAAACTAGAGGTGTATGTAGGAGATCTGGAAAAGTTTGAAGAATTGGTACCTGATGAATGGCTAAAAGAATCAACTGGTAAACGTCCTTCATTAGAAGAACGAATGCACGCCTTTGCCAACGAACGTTTGCAATTTATAACTGATGAAGGGGTGAAACTTCCTGCGAGGCTCGAGTTCGTTGAAGCCCGAAATCGGGTGGATCGCCAATCACCCTATGCCGGCATGATAAATCCGACGACTCGACAGCGTGTTGGAGAAGTACCAGCAGACAAACGCGTGCTGTACGCAGAAATCATTTATCCCTTTGCTAAGAAACCTAAACAGTTACAGATTGTTCCACCGATGGATGGGCACGGGGTCGTTTCCGCAAGCATCGGTTTTATTGCTTATCATAAAGCGGTACCGATTATTGATTTTCGTTATCTCGGACAGCCTGTAACGTTAAACCTTGACTGGCAGGATCCCTGGTATACAAAATTTGAGAACAAAAATCTGACCCGGCACCATAAATACCCGTTGATGCTTTTTCTCTATGTCGAACCACGACAGGTGAGACTGGAATCACTTCTGCGTTTTAGAGATATTGTAGAGTTAACGGAGTTTACTATTGAAGACTCTAAAGCAAGTGATAAAGATAAATACCAGCTGTTACAGGAGCATATTAAAAATTACTATGCCGACAAAGAAGAGCTACAAATCGATGGTGAATCATTTCAACCCGACTCAATCCGTGTTGATTTTTTGAATGCTACATTGTCTGGTCTAAAAATTATTGATAACGCGTCATCAGAAGATGATTCTTCGCTGCTTGTTGGTGTAAGTCAGCAATACTTCATAGAGAGATTGCCACAGAAGATCGACTCCCGCTGGCAGTATTTCAATCAGCGTATAGATCGTATTCCAGTTGTCGTGACTGATCCAGCTGGCCCATTACCGGGTCTTATTGAGAAAACAGATCCCAATTTTGGCTGGCAGAACTTTCTTAAAAAATACCAAGAGCCGGCCATTCAGCCAGTCGTTGTTGAAACAGGATGGAGTATCGACATACCTTATTTTGGTGAAACGAAAATATTCAACCAAATGCCTGATCAACAGCGAGCGTTAGCCATTGTTGGCGGCGTGCTGGAAAATGTACGTATCGCTTTTATTGAAAAAGAGCCGGGTAATTTTTCACGTGTGCTTGGTGAAGTTGTTAGTGGAAATGATTCTATATTTTTACAAAATGAACTGGCGAAATTATTTTCACCCAAAGTTACAGGCGGTGCTGTAGGTGCAGTGCAGTTATTTAATGATATGCAGATTATAAATATACGTGAGTTAACTAACTCAGAGGGTTTTAGTGCAACCATTAGCGGTTCGGCTATCATCAGCGCTCAACACTGGGGGCATATAGATCGGCGTCAAGTAACGTTTCAACTACTGCTTGATATGATTGAAGTTAACAGCCAGTGGCGATTGACCGATCTTACCGTGATTGATATTAAAGAAATTAAATAATGTTTACGCCATCTCGCACAATTGTTTGGCTGACTTTATTTATTGCGATGTCTTTGGTTGGCTTATCAACAGCCTCAGCACACTTCAAACTCAACCTGAATGTGAGAATCTTTCATGTCGAGCATTTGTCGAATGGCTTGAATGTATACATGCGCTTGCCAATGCCCTATCTGGTGGCTCATTTACTGGGAGAGATAGATGAAAATGGGCTGCCATCACCTGCACCTTATACCAATAATCGACTAGAAGAAGGCAAGCTTGTTCATTATGTAGATGTTGAGCAGTTAAAAAACTCTACTGATGGCTTTGCTTTGCTTGCCAAGCAAGGTCTTAATCTCTCAGTTGGCGAAGAAAGTGTTAACGCGAAAGTTGAAAGTATCAAAATATATAAGAATGGCACACAACCGGACTTTGCAACCTTGGATGATGCCAAGAAGTCATTTCAGGATGAGCAATTATTCGATACGTTTGAGCAAGATGTCTATGTGGGTGACACTACAGTTGATGTACTGTTGAGATATACTCGGCAGAGTGCAGTTTACCAATATGCTTTATCAAGCAATTTAAATCCGGGCCTGCCAGATCAGGATGAGACCGCTAATCTTGTGCTGGACTACAGTCCAAGTGGTGTGCAGATTTTTCGAGCTCGAGGTCTATTGCACGAGCCGGTTATCGTTACTCGTTCTGTTCTTGATGCGGTGGTGACGTTTATCAAGGAAGGCGTGAAACATATTCTTGAAGGTCTCGATCATGTCCTGTTTGTAGTCTGTCTTGTCCTTGGCGCGATGCATCTCAGGCCATTATTCTGGCGCGTGACCGGTTTTACCCTCGGGCATAGCGTTACACTGTCTCTTGGTTTCTTTGGTTTTGTACCAACAGCGGCTTGGTTTGTACCCGCGGTGGAAACCGGAATTGCACTATCAATTATCTATGTGGCCATGGTAGCCATTATTCCAAAACTTCAGCAGAAAAAAAATGAATGGGCGGTTGTTGCCATTACCGGGTTAATCGGATTATTACATGGCCTCGGCTTTTCATTTGTTCTACAAAATATTCTTCAAGTGACATCACCGAATATCTGGCAAAGCTTATTAGCGTTTAATGTTGGTGTCGAGATTGGCCAAGTAATGATCGTCATAGCTGCATGGTCAATCTTTTATTTAATCAATCTTTTGGGCACCAAAGCCACAAAAATAAATCGATACTTTGTTGCAAGTGTTTGCATTGTTATTAGTTGCTACTGGGTTATAGAACGGGGCGGTAATGTATTGGCGAACATACATATTTAAATACCTAAGTGTCAGGTACCGCAAGGGCAAGTTACGCTAACCTAGTAACTTTTCCCACAGACCAAAGCAAGATGAGCCAGTACTATGAGCCCTTCCAGCTTCTATTTTTTTCAGAAGCGCTAAATCAGCGGCATAGAAATTGGCTCTAGCTCAGATGCAGCCCCACCTTCGTCACTCAATCATTGAGATAAAAAGTTACACCCAACAAAAAAGGCTCTCAGCACCGAATGGATGCTGAAAGCATTGCTGTACTTGGTGGACCCTAGCAGACTCGAACCTCTGACAAGATGATTAATGGTTATATGCAGGAAAGCACATTTTTTTATAACTGGGGGTGCTAGCTGAATTTGGCGGCACATCGATAAGCTTGATCGAAAAACCACTTTAATCATATGGGCTAGGGTTTATTATCCGAAGAGGGGTCGAGTCTTCGGTCAAGAAATTATGAGTCAGTGAGAGGTTGCACCGACCCGTACTTCCAATCAAGTTATTTTAAGCTGTTTTCAGGACCATAAAGCTATCAAATCCGGAGGGAAACAATTTATAAGTTGTTACTTACCAGTTAATCGGTTTTGCTTGAAAAGTGCGTGTTTTCTGGGTTTTTCTCAAAGCTAAAGGGTTGAGAGTCGGGTTGCTGTGAAAGGTGGGAAATAGAATATCGAAGGCTCATGAAATTAATTCCCCTGGGACACTCATGGGACACTAGCAGGTAAGTTATGGCAACAACTGGCGATAGATGGTGGCAAGGCCAAGAGGTTAAGTGCCTGAATGAGGGTGTTTTAAAAGATGGGACTGAGAACTATGGCATTGATTATCGCTACTTCCGATTAAAGTTTGATAGTGAGGATAATCAGGATAGAGATGGACGTGCCCCTAAAGGGATGGCGCAAGTTGAGTATCTTTATTCAAATGTTGCCCGCGAATGCCAGATTGATATGCCGAAGAGGAACTTTATTATTGATGGGGAGGATTTCCATTATTTGATCGAGCGATTTGGTTTAATCGACAACAGTGGTCGTTTAGATAAGTTATATTATGCTTCTTGGTGTGGGATTAATCATGCGCATAGAGATGCTGCAGGTGCCTGTGGTTATGAGTAGTTAGTGGTGGTGGCTAAGCAGCTTGGGCTAGGGCAAGCTGCATTAACAGAGGTTTGCAAGTGGGCTGTTTTTAACGTGGTGGGGCGCAATCACGATGACCCAGAACCAGAACAGATTTGCCTAGAGGCCATTCTAACTTTGCTGATTGAACCTGCGACTCGATTTTGCTTTCTGAGTTGTCTCGCAGGTACTGAATTTGGTAGATCGAAACAAATCAATTATCGTGCTGACAAGCCAATAATTGTAAGCAGCTAACAATAGGGATGATATGAGGATTTTTTCTGATATAAAGTTTTCCAGTTTTAGGCGCGCTGGGCTTTCTAAAGATGACCGCAGAGAGATTCTGGAAGACTTATTCATATTTGGCAAAGAGAAACAAAGTCCTTATCTGTATCGAATGGCATTTTTATTGGCCATCTCTACGGTTATAGCCAGCAGTGGTTTATTGTCCGATTCCGTAGCCGTCGTAATCGGTGCCATGCTGGTGGCACCGATGATGGGGCCTGTGATGGCAGCTGCAGCTGCCATCTCGCTAGGCTGGCCTAATCGTTTTTATCAGGCAATTTTTTTAACGTCTGCGATGGCCGTTTCCGCGGTCTTGATATCTGCGATATTCGCATGGCTTTCGCCGGATATGATAAGAATTCCAGAGCAGGTCATGGCGAGAACAGTTCCGACATTTTTTGATCTGGTCATTGCATTGGCTGCTGGAAGCGGTGGCGCATTTACGATGACACGTAAAGAGTCGAGTGCGATTCCGGGTGTGGCAATGGCGGTTGCTTTATTACCTCCATTAGCATCAACCGGTATTTTATGGGTCATGATGGAATACGCGCTTGCTATAAAAGCATTTGTATTGTTTTTTACTAACTTTGCAGCAATGGTTTTAGCGGGTGCCCTTACTTTCCAATTTGTTGGCGTGTCACCTAAAAGGGCACGAGGTAAAAGTGCTCGATTTTCTCGCAATAACTTACTGGCCTTTGCTCTTCTTGTTGTAGGCATTTCGGTGCCTCTGTATTTTTATAGCAATGAAGTATGGTACGACGGAGCCTATCAGGCTCATCAATCGAAAGAATTGCAGGTATGGCTTAAGAAAAATAAACTGTCGATTACAGAAGTCACTATTGATGAGGAAAAGCAACTCTTGGTGCTGAGATTAACAGGCCCAAACCCACCGCTAAATGTTGAGACCCTTCATGCTGAGATAGATAAAAGACGAAGGTCAAAGTATGGTATTACAAGCCCTTTTAAAATTCATGTGATATGGGCGCAAACAGAACAATTTAGCTGGCCTCCCGAAGAGGGAGTGCATGCTGCTAAAGTCCCACTCAAAACCCGTTTGTTAAGTAATCTGCACTTTAATAAATGGTTCTGGCTGGGAACCCAATATGCAGACGGAGATTGGCTGCGCCCTAACCCAAAAAATGGTTATTTTATAAAAATAGTCGATAAACACTCTGTGGAATTATGGAGTCATTGTGCTCACGGTATTGGCTCTTATGAGCTTGTGCACGAGGAAATGAATGTCACCTTTGACATAGTTGTTAATGAAGCCTGTGACACTTACGAGCTAGACCAACGCTACATCGCGGACTTAAACCAGGTTGTTAATTTGCTTGTTGAAGGTGAACATTTGTCATTGCGTTTAAATAATAATGATGGCGTGATGCATTTTGAGATCGCGAATTAAAATAGCTAAGCCCCTCCATTTTACTATGGTGTTTTTGCAGTCACTTTTATTGCCTCTTCATTGAATGCTTGAGTTATAACTAAACTGGCATTTGAGAATGTGAATAAGACGGTGTGGCTGGTTAATTTATTGTTGCCACATAGGTGCGCAGCTATGAGTAGGCGTGGTGTTATTGAACGGATAGCTCGAGATAGGATCGAGACCCATTGACTGAAATTCTGAGAGTAGTCGCATAACAACTGAATCAGCAAGTTGTTGAGGCCAAATTGCAGAGCCGAGTGGATCAATATTCAGACAGCCGAACCTCTACCGGCACGCGGGCGTTGTTCGGAAACGAAGATGATATTCAGCGGTTACGTGTTTGCTGTCGGTATTCACGCGGTGATGCTCCCGCCCAGCGGCGAAAGGCACGAGTGAAATGTGCCGCATCGGTATAGCCAAGCTGGAAAGTAATCTCCGTAATGAGTAGCGATGAATTGCGTAGTTTGTTTTTTGCCAGGTCAAATTTAGCCTGATTCAGTAGCTTGTTAAAGGTAATGCCATGCTGCTTGAGCCGCCTCTGTATGCTGAGAACAGGAATGTTTACCGCTTTGGCCATATTAATTTGGCAGAAAAATACCGATCATACAGTTATTGTAATGCCCTGATTTTGTTGCAATATAAAAACAAATCAAGCGGCTATTATATTGCCCAGTAAGTAAGATCGATTTTGCAGTTTTGGTTGCAGATGTAAATGCTGATAATGTTGCGTAAAGTCTCGACAAAATCAGCATCTATATCATATTGATTCTTTCCCTTTACAGTA
>QNFJ01000059.1 GCA_003646305.1 Gammaproteobacteria bacterium
AAATACAAATGCAGAGGCTGCTTGTGACAGTCTTTGGCACTAAAAACTTAACCGATGGATAAAGCACAGCACACTATTATATGGCAAAAGGAGACTGCTTTCTGAGACTAATCGTGATTTAGCCATTTAGGGACGTATCTCGCATGAAAAGCACTAACCTGAGCATATACACTCAATAGTAATCTAGAATAGAGAAGAATCCTCTCCCTCACTTTCATTATCATCCAAAAATGGGTTATTCATTGAGCTTTGCGGCTCCTCCGAAAACTCAACAGGACTATTTTCAAGACGGAATAACTCAAAAAGGGCCTCTTTATTATTAGGTTTTGCAAGCAAACCTGTTGCGGGATCAATCAAAATAGAGGTGATTCCTTCGGGCTGCTCAAAGAGGGTTTCAGTTTTATCGCTCAACACCTCCTTCATATAGTCAATCCACATTGGTAATGCAGCCCGCCCTCCAGTCTCTCGGCTTCCGAGTGATTGTGAGGAATCAAACCCGACCCAGCCAACAGCGACCTGTTCAGGGCTATAGCCATTAAACCAGGCATCTCGCTGATCATTTGTTGTACCCGTTTTTCCACCGATATCAGCTCGGCCTAGAGACAAAGCTCGGCGGGCTGTTCCTCGCTTAACAACATCTTGCAGAAGTGAGTTCATCAAATAGTGAACCTCGGGGGAGATTATTCGTTTCGCCAGGCGAGGTTGTTCTGGAGGCGCAATCTCCTGGTTTGTGTCTTGATCATCAGGCTCCTCTTCTGAAAATACCTGAATCTCTTCGCTACAGGGATTGCATACAATTTCCGGGGAGGATTTAAAAAGGATAGCTCCTTGGCTATCTTTTATTTCAGCAATAAAATAAGGAGAAACAAGATACCCACCATTCGCAAAAGTTGCATAAATACGTGCCATATCGAGAGGTGTTGCATAGCCACTACCCAAAGCTAGAGAAAGATTTTTAGGTAATTGCTCTTTCATTAGCCCGAAACGTAATGCTGAGGTGATCACTTTCTTGACCCCGAGGTCTCGAAGTATACGAATGGAAACAAGATTACGTGAATTGCGTAAGGCAACACGAAGTCGTGTAGGGCCAAAGAATTTTCCGCTGTAATTTTCAGGTCGCCACTCACTTTCAAGAGCCGGATCATCAAAAACGACAGGAGCATCATTGATTAGCGTTGCCAGCGTATAACCATTTTCCAACGCTGTTGTGTAAAGAATCGGCTTGAAACCAGATCCTGGTTGACGCTTACTTTGTATGACGCGATTGTACTTGCTTGTTGAGAAATTATAACCTCCAACCAACGCTTCGATCGCGCCAGTTTGTGGGTTGAGTGCAATAAATGCAGCCTCAGCCTGTGGTTTTTGCGTCAGCTCTAAATTTCCCGCTTCATCTCTCATGACTAAAACGATATCTCCAGCATTCAAAATATCACTAGCCTTTTTGGGGGATGAGCCATATCGATTACTCTTGATGAATTTCCGAGCCCATTCCAAGCCTGGCCACTCAATTGTCGCCATTTCATCATGGCCTAAATAAACAACAGCGGACTGCTCTTTCAGTGAGATAACAACAGCGGCCTGAATGCCCTTTGATAGGACAACTTTAGCTAATTGGGCATCATAAGTTTCCAAGGCTGTTTCGGGAGAAAAATCAGCTGCAGCCGTTATGGGGCCTCTATATCCGTGCCTTTTATCATAATTATGCAGCGCATTACGAAGTGCCTGATTAGCTGCGAGCTGGTTTTTTGATAAAAGTGTCGTCGTAACAGTCTGGCCAGATATATAGGCATCTTTACCATAAAGCTCAACCATTTTGGCTCGAACCATTTCAGCAATGTGTGGTGCCTCAAGCTCAATCTTGGCGCTGTGCAACTGTGCCGTGACAGGCTGTTCTACGGCCTCGTTATATTGCTTTTCTGATATGTGGTTGAGCTGCTGCATGCGGCGAAGAACATAGTTTCGCCGTGACTTTGCTCGCTCTGGATTGGTGACGGGATTATATCGAGAAGGTGCCTTTGGGAGGCCTGCAATCATCGCTAACTGTGCAAGCGTTAGCTCGTTCAACTCATTCCCATAGTAGGTTTGGGCGGCTGCCCCAATACCATACGAACGATGGCCCAAATAGATCTTATTAAGGTAAAGCTCCAGAATCTCGGCTTTTGAAAGTTCATTCTCAATTTTTAGTGCGAGAAAAATTTCTTTGAATTTGCGGGTAAATGTTTTTTCCTTGCTTAAAAAAAAATTCCGGGCGACCTGCATCGTAATGGTGCTTCCACCCTGTTTCTTTTTTCCGGAAATAGCAAGCTGGATGGCAGCTCTAATCAGACCATGGTAATCAACCCCGGGGTGCTCATAAAAACGGTCATCTTCTGCTGACACAAAAGCATTGATGAGTTGCTCTGGTGTGTCAGAAATAGCGACAGGGGTTCTCTTTTTTTCTCCAAACTGGGCGATAAGAAGGTCGTCTCGGCTGTAAATTTTTAATGGAACCTGGAGTTTTATTTCACGTAGTGCCTGAATATCAGGAAGCTGGGGAGAGAGATAGAAGAAAAGCCCCGCGGCGGTCATAGCACCAGCAACACTCAAAACTAAAAAAACGGTCAGGACAAGATAAATTAGCTTTTTTGAACGTCCTGGTTTCGAGCTTTGCCTATTTTTATTAGTCACGGTATATTAAATCTATCTTTTCTGTTGTAAATTAGGTTGATGCAGCTATATCTGTATTGTTTGGTTTAAGTCTTGTGGGCATGAAAACTTGAAGGGATTAACAGAAAGCAGAATTTCTTCCCTCTTTTTTTTATTCGTAACTATACTACAAACGAAATGGGTAAGAGCGATAGTGGGCGCACTGAACATTATGTTGAAAACCACAGATCAGCTGCAAACCAAATTTGGAGAACCTTTAAAAAGGAATAAACAATGCTTTCTTTTAAGCGAAAAAAACCGTCAATACTCGGTATCGATATTAGTTCGGCAGCGGTCAAGCTTCTTGAGCTATCGAAAACGGGGTCACGCTATCGCGTAGAAAGCTACGCTGTAGAGCCGCTGCCCCAAGAGGCTGTGGTAGACAAGAATATAGCCAATATAGATGCAGTGGGAAAGGCTGTGCAAGCGGTTGTAAAAAAATCGGGCACGCGCTTAAAGCATGCAGCTGTGGCAGTGTCGGGTTCAGCTGTTATAACTAAAATTATTTCTATGCCAGCATCGCTTTCTGAAGAGGAACTTGTAGATCAGATTGAGATGGAGGCTGACCAGTACATTCCCTACTCATTAGACGAGGTGAGCCTCGACTTCGAAGTGTTGGGTGCAAGTGCGAATAATCCGGAGATGGTTGATGTCCTTCTTGCTGCATCCAGGCGCGAAAATGTTGAGGATAGGGTTGCTGTTCTGGAGTTTGCAGGGCTTACCGCAAACGTGGTTGACGTTGAAGCTTATGCGATGGAGAGTGCATTTGAGTTGCTGGTTGATCAGCTGCCCGGCGCAAAGGACGGGCAGACTATTGCAATTGCCGATATTGGTGCAACAACGACGACGCTGAATATTATTGATGATGGAAAGATTATCTATACTCGTGAGCAAAGTTTTGGTGGTCGACAATTAACAGAAGAGATTCAAAGGCGTTATGGATTGTCATACGAGGAGGCAGGGATGGCTAAAAAACATGGAGGTCTGCCTGATAATTATATGACAGAACTTCTGGATCCTTTTAAACAGGCGATGGTTCAACAGATTGGGCGGTCACTGCAGTTCTTTTTTGCAGCCAGCTCACACCGCAGTGTTGATTATATTGTCTTGTCGGGCGGGAGCGCATCGATACCGGGGGTGGAGGGCATGGTAGAGGAAAGTCTTGGAACGCCGGCAATCGTAATTAACCCCTTTATGAATATGTCGCTTGCAAGCAAGATTAAACCTCAAACCTTGAGCAACGATGCCCCGGCGATGATGATAGCGTGCGGGCTGGCACTGAGGAGTTTTGACTAATGGCACGGATTAACCTTTTACCCTGGCGTGAAGAACTTAGGGCTCAGCAACAGAAAGATTTTTTCTCTGCAATTGCTGCAGCGGTACTCACAACGATAGCAATCCTTATTTTTGTACATGTGCAGATTAGTGGCTCGATTTCGAATCAGGAAGAGAGGAACCGGTACTTGAAAACAGAAATCGCCATGATGGATGCGAAGATCAAGGAAATTAAAATCCTTGAAGAGCTTAAAAGCAGGCTTTTGGCGCGAATGGATGTGATTCAATCGTTGCAGGGGAGTCGTCCTGAAATTGTACACATGTTTGATGAGCTAACAAAGACGGTTCCTGACGGGGTTTTTATCAATAAACTTGTTCAATCAGGAAGAAACTTAACACTTAATGGTGTTGCGCAGTCAAATGCGCGAGTTTCTGCGTATATGCGAAGACTTGAAGGGTCGTCCTGGTTAAAAGCTCCAGAGCTCAATATTATTGAAGCAAAGGGTAGAGACAAAAACCGAAGTGCAAATAACTTTATTCTGAAGGTGCAACAAACCAGCCCGAAGAAAACTGGAAAGGAAGGGGGCCAAGAATGAACCTCTCGGAAATTAACTGGGATTTAGATAGCGCTGGGAAGTGGCCTTTGCCGATTAAAATTGCCACCGTTATTTTGTTTGTGATTCTGACTGTTGGCTTGTGGATATATATGGATACACAAGATCAGCTGGCAAAGCTGGAGGGTGTTGAAAAGAAAGAGCTTGACCTCCGAGCAGAATTTGAAGGCAAGCAAAGAAAGGCGGTAAATCTAGATGCTTATAAACAACAGCTTGTCGAGATGGAAGAGTCTTTTGGGGCGATGTTAAGACAACTGCCAAATAAGACAGAAGTTGCAGATTTACTTGTTGATGTTTCGCAAACGGGGCTCGCGAGCGGGCTGGAGTTCGAGTTGTTCAAGCCGCAGGGTGAGGTGCCCAAGGATTTTTACGCGGAACTGCCGATAAAAGTACAGGTGGTTGGAGACTATCTGGAGTTCGGGGGCTTTGTGAGTGGTCTGGCCTCCCTTCCTAGAATTGTGACAATTCATGACGCGAAGATCTCTCCCATAAAAGGTGGTGAGCGGTTGAGAATGGAAGCGACGGTAAAAACTTACCGCTATCTTGATGAGGATGAAGGACAATGAAAATTTCTAGTGGGAAATTGAAGGTGTCTGGAGCGGCTCATACTATGCCCCGTTTAATGCTGGGGATAGTGATGACGACACTGCTTGCAGCATGTGGGAGTGATGGCCACCAGGATTTGCGCGACTATGTTGCAGAGGTAAAAGCACGCGATCAAATCGCCATTGAGCCTCTACCCGAGATCAAAACATTTGAGACGTTTGTCTTTGATGAGACTGGGTTGAGAGATCCCTTTGTGCCGGCAGAAATTATTCAGGATTCTGTGGAAATGTCGATAGCCAATGGAGGTATTCACCCGGATGCTGGGCGCCGAAAAGAGGAGCTGGAATCTTACTCGCTTGACTCATTGAGAATGATGGGCACACTGGAGCTGAAGGGTCTTTATTGGGGGCTTGTTAAGACGAGTGACGGGACGATTCATAGAGTTCTTCCTGGGAATCACTTGGGTATGAATCATGGAAAAATAAACCGAATTCTTGGGGATAAGATTGAGTTGACGGAAATTATCTCAGACGGGGCAGGTAGCTGGAATGAACGACAGGCTGCTCTTGCGCTTGCGGAATAATTTCAAGGTGAATGATATGAATAGAGTAAATAGACAAGATTGTGGGCAGAGCAGAGTGGAATTGATAAAAGGAACAGCGGGTATGATTCGAATAGGATGGGCAACACTAGTTTTTCTCATACTGATGATGAACGCATTATCAGCCAGTGCGGGGGGGTTGGCGCTAAAAACGATTACTTCCTCGTCGCTTCCTGGGGACAAGATCCAAATAAAACTCACGCTAAATGGGCCTGCTTTTAATCCCGGCTCGTTTAGCACCGATAATCCGGCGCGGATCGTCTTTGATTTTCCGGGTGTGGTGAGTAACCTTGAGAAGAAAGTGATCCCTGTGAATACTGGGG
Source organism: Gammaproteobacteria bacterium (assembly GCA_003646305.1). Lineage (GTDB taxonomy): Bacteria > Pseudomonadota > Gammaproteobacteria > Methylococcales > UBA2780 > UBA2780. Next base: position 6,045 of record QNFJ01000059.1, read on the forward strand.
TTGTGGGCAGCATAGCGACTGTGGAGGCAGGCGGGCGCACTCGAGTGGTGGTCAATCTGTCAAATATGATTCCTTTTGAAACAAAGACCGAAGGGAATCATGTTTTTCTTACTCTAATGAGCGCCGGCGGCATAGCTCAGGTGGCTACATCAAAAACACCCCTTCATGAATCCAACTCAAGCCCGATAGTGGGCAAGTCGTTTAAAAATATCGATTTTAGACGCGGGGATGCTGGTGAGGGTCGGGTTATTGTTGACCTGAGTGACTCCTCAACAATTATTGATGTTCAAGAAGAGGGTGGGAAGGTCGTCGTTTACTTTCACGATACAAATTTACCCGAAAAGTTGGCTAGGCGCCTGGATGTTAGCGACTTTGCTACGGCTGTTAAAACGATTGACACAGCCTCAAAAGGACCCCATGTCCGCATGGCGATTACAGCCGTTGAAAATTATGATTACCTTTCATATCAAACAGATAACCGACTCACGCTGGAGTTTAAGACGCTGACTAAGGACGAAAAAGAAGCGCTGATTAAAAAGAAATTTAACTATACAGGTGAGCGGCTTTCACTGAACTTTCAGGATATTGAGGTTCGCTCAGTTCTTCAATTGTTAGCTGATTTTACTGACCTGAATTTGGTCGCAAGTGACTCGGTCAGCGGAAATGTAACGCTTCGTCTAAACAATGTGCCTTGGGATCAGGCCTTAGCGATCATTTTAAAGACCAATGGTTTGTCTCAACGAAAAACAGGTAATGTCATCCTTGTTGCGCCAACAGAAGAGATCGCGGCCCAGGAAAAACTGGAGCTGGAGGCTCAGCAACAGGTGAAGGAGCTAGCACCGCTACGGGCCGAGTTCATCCAGGTCAATTATGCAAAAGCGGCAGATCTTGCAGACCTTTTAAAATCTGAGGAAAACAGGCTGCTCTCTCCAAGAGGCAATGTGACCATTGATAAGCGAACTAACATACTCTTGATTAAAGACACGGCAGCAACACTGGAAGAGATTCGGGCGATCGTTAAAAAACTTGATAAGCCGGTCAAGCAGGTAATGATAGAGTCACGGATTGTGATTGCAGGTAACAAATTTTCTCGTGACCTGGGTGTGAAGATGAATGGGCAATTTAATCTAGACAAGACTGTCCCTGCGCCAGGAGGTGCTGGCAATCCTAATTTTGGGATTGATTTGCCACTAGCCAACCCCGCTGGATCGTTAGGCCTTATAATTGGTAATAGTGCAAAACACCTACTAGACTTGGAGCTCACTGCCATGCAAACAGAGGGGCTTGGGGAGATTGTTTCAAGTCCGAGAGTGATTACCTCAGACCAAACCGAAGCAACGATTATGCAAGGTGTTGAAATCCCTTATCAGGAAGCAACCTCAAGCGGCGCGACAAATGTTGAATTTAAAGAGGCCGTGCTTAAGTTGCAGGTTACACCGCACATCACACCCGATGATCACATTATGCTGGATTTGACGGTTAATAAAGACAGTGTTGGTGAGATATTTAACTTTGTGCCCTCTATCGATACACGAGAGGTAAAGACCACTGTCCTCGTTGATAATGGTGAAACGGTCGTTTTGGGTGGTGTCTACGAGTCAGAAAAATCGGACAACGTGCAAAAGGTTCCATTTTTTGGTGATATCCCCGTCATTGGTTTTCTGTTTAAACAGACACTTAAGGTGGATGATCACACTGAGCTTCTGATTTTTGTTACACCAAAAATATTAAAAGATAGCCTGGGCGCAAATTAATCGCGTCTGTCGGGTAAGAGGCAAACACCCCACCTGATTTATTCGGGTGGGGTTTTTTTATGCGCAAGATTCCTTTAAACCGTTAGCTGATTGATGCATATTCAATTAACATGCAGAAACAGAAGTGTTTATTGATAATAACAACCAGATAAGCAATGGAAATAGCCAAAAATATTTACCTGGTCGGACCAATGGGAACAGGCAAAACAACGATAGGAAAGCAACTGGCTAAAAAGCTTGAAATTGAATTTTATGATAGTGATTATGAAATTGAAGCGCGAACGGGCGTGGATATTGCCCACATTTTTGATGTTGAAGGTGAAGTGGGTTTTCGGGAGCGTGAGAAAAAAGTCATTGCTGAACTGACCGCGTTAGAAGGGATCGTTATGGCGACGGGTGGTGGGGCTGTCCTGGATGAAGAGAATAGAGCTTTGTTGGCCGAACATGGATTTGTTGTTTACCTAAAATCATCGGTGGATCACCTGTTAGAGCGGACACGTTACGACACTAAACGACCACTCCTTCAGACGGCTAACCCAAGAGAGAAACTAGAAGAATTGATTGCCACTAGAGACCCTCTTTATGAGTCTATTGCTAACTGCGTTATTGAGACAGGCGGACGTTCAATTAGAGGGGTTTCAAGGAAAATAACCAATAAAATTTTAGCTGCAATGTTCAGTAGATTAATGGGGAAAATATAGTTGATGACAAGCGTCTTAAATGTCGAGCTGGGAACACGAAGTTATCCAATTTTTATCGGAAGAGGTTTGCTGGAAAGGGTAGGTGAGCTTCTGACCGGTAAGATTGTTTCCAGGCAGGTGGTGGTGGTCACGAATGAAACCATTGCGCCGCTCTACCTGGATAAAGTGACCACGCAGCTTAAAAATTTTGATGTTGAAGTAGTTATTTTGCCCGACGGCGAACAATTTAAAACGATTAATACCGTTAACCAGATATTTGATGCGCTGATTGCTAAAAAATTCGGACGGAAGGCAACGCTGATTGCGTTGGGTGGCGGTGTTGTGGGGGATATGACCGGTTTTGCCGCTGCTTGCTATCAACGAGGTGTGCCGTTTATTCAAATTCCGACGACACTACTTGCTCAGGTGGACTCTTCTGTCGGCGGCAAAACGGGAGTTAATCACCCCCGGGGAAAGAACATGATTGGTGCCTTTCATCAGCCCGAAGCCGTCTTGATTGATACAGATGTGCTGAATACGCTTGATTCACGACAGTTTAGCGCTGGATTAGCTGAAGTTATAAAATATGGCCTGATTAGAGACCGCTCTTTTTTCCATTGGTTAGAAGAAAATATCGAACGACTTAATCAGAAAGAAAGCACAACGCTGGCTGAAACAATTAGGCGATGTTGTCAAAGTAAGGCGGATATCGTCGAAGAAGATGAGCATGAGAGCGGTGTGAGAGCACTTCTAAACCTGGGGCATACCTTTGGTCATGCAATTGAAACTGGTGAGGGTTACGGTGAATACCTCCATGGAGAGGCCGTTTCTATCGGGATGTGTATGGCAGCGGATATGTCCCACCGCCTTGGTTGGCTAGAAAAAGACGAAGTTAATCGGATTTCTTCCCTGCTCAAACAGGCAAACCTCCCGGTCATTCCGCCTGAAACGATGGGCAGAGAACGTTTTATAGAATTAATGGCTGTTGATAAAAAAAATGTGGATGGTCAGCTGCGCCTCATTTTACTGAAAGAAATTGGTAGGGCGACTATTACCAGTCAATTTGACCCCTCCACGCTTAATGAGACGCTTGATCTCTATGGAAGAGAATAGTTGGCAACAACAAGATAAGCCGGTGGGCTCAACCGGAGCCGAAGGCGCTTCGCCTGAAATTCGGCAAAAATCTATTCTTTTACGCCACCTTCTTCAGAATATCCGAACACCGATAGGCTTGCTTGGCTTGCCAGAAACCCAGGTGGACACGATAAAAGCGCTGCAAAAAGAGGTGCATCTTTTTCACACCGTTTCGGTTTTGCGTCCCGGCCAGGAAACCAGCTTACCCTATGTTTTAGGATTCCTGTTTCATTTGTTGGCTATCAGCGAACAGGAAGTTGCAGGATCTGAACCGGAACAGCTTTTAAAGCACCACTTGAATATGTTGGGCAGAAAGAGTCAGCTTATATTGCTAATAATTGACTCCGCAAATGAGTTGGAACCTCAGCAGCGACAGCAGTTAATAGAGCTGGCTGAAAGGCACTCTCAGCTTCGCCTGCTTCTTATCTTAGATGCACCGAAAAGCAAAGCCTGTGGAAATAATGATCTCTGCCTCTTTTCCCTGTCCGGCCCAAATAAAACGCCGTCTCGAGAGACAAGCTTGCTGCCATTAGAAGCAGAAAATAGAGCATTTAAAATCGTTGGTGGAGCCATTGCGATCCTGTTAGCAGCGCTTACCGTGACTATAAGTTTCTTGCCAACAGAAGCTACTCAACCAGAAAAAATAGACGAGGCGCTTCCAAAACTGGTGGAACCTCAGCCAGATAACGGAATAGTTGACGGAAGCGTGGCGCCCGGCGAGGATTTCTTGCCCGAAAAGCCAGAAGAGATAAAACTTGTTGAGAAAAGTGATCCCGTTGCACTTGTGCCACCCATTGAAATAACGACAAT
>QNFJ01000060.1 GCA_003646305.1 Gammaproteobacteria bacterium
ACGGTGATGATTGGCGTTACCTTTATCCCACATTTTACCGGTTAGTGAGACTCTATTCTTGCTGTCTGTTGTTGGTATGGCATTGATAAGGATAATTTCGTAATCGCGACCTTTCTCGGAGACGATGGACTCATGATGTAGGCAAAAGGCGGTTGTAGAGAGATATTCGCGGAGCTCATAATGGCCGGTTGAAGGGCAGAGTAGGTAGTCAATCTGCTCGTTGACGGTGTTACGCGCAATATTGCGAAGTATCTCTATGATTCGTTCACCACCGATGCCCGCTAAAATGACCAGGTGACGTTTATTGGGAGGGAATTCAATCAGACCAGCATCGGTAGCTATGGTTCGGTAATGATCACCTGGATAGCCCCGTAATCTGCTCGCTAACTGTTTGATGATATGCGGCACCTGATCTATAAAATAGAGGGTTTCACAGAGTTCAGCCGCCAGTATTTTTTGGCCCAGATAGCCGTGATCGCAGCCACAATCCCAAATTGCATCGTAGGTTTTATGTTGCTGTCTGCTTTCGACCAGATCAAAAATGGCATCCAGCCGTCTGCCCAGAGTTTTTATTGCTTGCATGATGTGAACATTTGAGACTTACGAGTTGTCCATTATAAGCGATGATAAGAATGCATGAGGAAGAGAGAAATCTTGCTACTATGCACTTCATTATTTGTTGTCACCTTTGCTTAGTTACGCTTACCCAGAACACCAATAAACAATGAAGATAAAAAATAGACTGAATCATTTCGTTTTTCTGATATTGCTTGCGCTCTCTTTTGGTGCTTTTGCCGAAGAGCCTTTGGTCCTGCAATTGAAGCAGTTTCTGAAATCAACAAAAAATCTGGAAGCAGCTTTCGAACAAAAAGTTGATGATGGTCGAGGGGATTTTGAAGTGTCATCAGGCCGTTTTTATCTGCAAAAACCAGATCGCTTTCGCTGGGATTACCTGGAACCGTATCAGCAGGAGATCGTTTCTGATGGGAAAAAGATCTGGTATTTCGATGCGGATCTTGAGCAGGTAACGGTTAAGCCTTATAAAGCGATGCAGGGTTCGGCGCTAGTTGTACTGTTGGGAAGGGGTGCAGAACTTGAGGAACAATTTAATATTGAGGTGATTAGTCGCCTATCTGACGATCAGAAAATCAAGTTGACGCCGAAAGAGTCTGGTGTGGGCATTGAGTGGATTTTAATTGGGATGACTGAAGGGCTTCTGTCCAGTTTGTCGCTTAAAGATCCATTTGGGCAGACGACCTATATTAAATTTAAATCGGTTAAACAGAACGGAGAGATAGCGCCCTCACTCTTTACCTTTGTTGTGCCTGATGGGGCAGACCTGCTTGAGTCTGAATAACTGCTGAGCCTTCGGCTATGATAGATGATGAGTTGACAAAACCGCTTGCGGAGCGAATGCGACCTAAGCGCCTGGAAGATTACATTGGCCAGAAACATCTTCTTGCTGAGGGAAAGCCGCTCTATGAAGCGGTTCGGCGAGGGCATCTTCATTCGATGATTTTCTGGGGCCCGCCAGGAACGGGCAAGACCACTTTAGCGCGGTTGATTGCCAACTATTCAAATGCTGAGTTTGTTGCGGTCTCTGCGGTACTTTCGGGGGTTAAAGATATTCGGGCAGCCGTTGAAGCGGCTAAAATACGACTGCAGAATGGCCGGCAGACAATTCTTTTTGTCGATGAGGTGCATCGTTTTAATAAATCCCAGCAGGATGCTTTTTTGCCGCATGTGGAGGATGGCACGATCAGCTTTGTCGGAGCCACGACAGAGAATCCCTCTTTTGAGTTGAATAATGCGCTGCTCTCTCGAGCGCGGGTTTATCTTCTCCAGTCACTTCAGCCGGATGAGCTGGAGCAATTGATTGGTTTGGTCATCAAAAAAACAGCTGGAGAAAAAAACCTTCACTTTTCTGAAGGGATCAAAGCGCTTTTTGTACAGGCCGCTGATGGAGATGCAAGAAGACTTCTAAACCTTATTGAGATTGCGCTTGAGCTTTCTGTGGTGGCCGGTGCAGAAGGGGAAATTACCGAAAAGATTGCAAAAGAGGTGCTTTCGGGTGGTGTCAGGCGTTTTGATAATAAAGGGGATCTTTTTTATGACCAGATTTCAGCGCTGCATAAGTCAGTAAGAGGGAGTGATCCCGATGCGGCGCTTTATTGGTTTTGCCGAATGCTGGATGGTGGCTGTGATCCGCTATATATCGCTAGAAGAGTGGTGAGGATGGCCTCTGAAGATGTTGGTAACGCCGACCCCAGGGCACTTCAGCTGGCGCTGAATAGCTGGGATGTGCTGGTTCGGCTGGGTGGAGCGGAGGGTGAGCTGGCGATTGCCCAGGCGATTGTCTACCTAGCTAGTGCAGCTAAAAGTAATGCTGTTTACATGGCGTATAAGGCAGCAAAAATAGATGCGGCTGCAACAGGCAGTCTTGAGGTGCCTGTTCACCTTAGGAACGCGCCGACAAAACTAATGAAAGAGCTTGGTTATGGGAAACAATATCGTTATGCGCATGATGAGCCTGAGGGCTATGCGGCGGGAGAAAACTATTTTCCTGAAAGGTTGGGTGAGCGCTATTACTATCACCCTGTGCAAAGGGGTTTAGAGATTAAGATCGCTCAAAAGATGAGACATCTTAAGGAGCTTGATCAACAAAAGAAGGGAAATTAAAAGCATTTATTTAGTGTTGTTTTGACCTGTTTCAGGTTGCTACTGAATGATGTGATTTGAACGGTGCATTTTGCTACAATGAACCGGTTTATAAACAATAAAAAGATAACTGCCGCATTCCACTTTGAAATCATCTGTTTTACATCTGGATTGTTTTGAAATGGCCTCGTTGGATGGCTTTCTAGAAAATATCAAATGACCGAATTCGCAAAAGAAATTATACCTGTTCATATTGAAGATGAGATGAGGCAGTCTTATCTCGATTACGCCATGAGCGTCATTATTGGGAGGGCTCTTCCTGATGTTCGAGATGGCTTGAAACCGGTGCATCGCCGAGTTCTATACGCCATGAATGTTTTGAGCAATGACTGGAATAAGCCCTATAAAAAATCGGCGCGTGTTGTTGGGGATGTGATCGGTAAATATCATCCACATGGTGATACCGCTGTTTACGACACCATTGTTCGGATGGCGCAGCCTTTCTCAATGCGTTATATGTTGGTTGATGGGCAGGGTAACTTTGGTTCGGTGGATGGAGATTCACCCGCTGCGATGCGTTATACGGAAGTCCGTATGGCAAAAATCTCACACCAACTGATTGCCGATCTTGATAAAGAGACGGTCGACTTTATCCCTAACTACGATGACTCAGAATCTGAGCCAGCTGTTTTCCCGTCACGTGTTCCAAACCTGCTGGTTAATGGCTCTTCGGGTATCGCGGTGGGAATGGCGACCAATATTCCGCCACACAACTTAAACGAAGTGGTTGCAGCTGTTTTTGCGACGATTGATAACCCAGAAATTTCAATCAGTGAGTTAATGACACATCTCCCTGGCCCCGATTTTCCAACGGCTGCTTTCATTAACGGTGCATCAGGCATTCGTGAGGCATATGAAACAGGACGTGGGCGTATCTATCTGCGTGCTCGCTGCCATATTGAAACGAATGAAGAGAAGGGCAAGCAGACCATTATCGTCGATGAACTGCCGTATCAAGTCAATAAGGCGCGTTTGCTAGAAAAGATTGCGGTGATGGTTAAAGAGGGGCGTTTAGAAGGTATTACAGCGCTTCGAGATGAGTCGGATAAAGATGGCATGAGAATGGTCATCGAATTGCGTCGTGGTGAGGTAGGTGAGGTAATTCTCAACAACCTTTACCAGCATACTCAGCTACAGAATGTTTTTGGTATCAACATGGTGGCACTGATTGATGGCCGCCCTCGTTGTTTGAATTTGAAAGAAATCCTGGCGGCTTTTGTTGACCACCGTCGCGAGGTGGTTACACGACGAACCGTTTATGAATTGCGGAAAGCACGTGAACGCGCCCATATTCTCGAAGGATTGGCGATTGCATTGGCCAATATTGACGAGATGATTCAGGTGATTAAAACTGCTGCGAATCCAGCAGAGGCCAAGCTGAAATTGCTGGAACGAATCTGGCCCTCTTCATTGGTTGAAAGCCTGCTTGAAAGAGCGGATGGTGGGCGCTGTCGGCCAGAAGAGTTAGGTGAAGAGTTCGGGATGACGGAGGCCGGTTATCGCCTGTCATCCGCACAAACCCAGGCAATTCTTGATCTGCGTTTGCACCGTTTGACCGGGCTTGAACAAGACAAGCTGATTGATGAATATAAGCAGTTAATCGTTCGGATTGATGAATATCTGGAGATCATCTCTAACGATAACCGCTTGATGGAGGTGATTCGTGAAGAGCTGGTTGAGATTGTTGAGCAATTTGGTGATACCCGTCGTACAGAGATTATCAGTAACCATCTCAACCTTTCTGCAGAAGACCTGATCACCGAGGAAGATATGGTGGTGACGGTCTCGCATGAGGGTTATGTTAAGTCTCAGCCTTTGACTTCTTACGCAGCGCAGCGACGTGGTGGGAAAGGTAAATCAGCAACAAAAACGAAAGAGCAGGATTTCATCGATAAACTCTTCGTTGCAAATACGCATGACACGCTGCTCTGTTTCTCCAGTAAAGGGAAGGTATATTGGCTGAAAGTCTACCAGTTGCCGGTTGCGAGTAGAGCTGCGCGTGGGAAACCATTTATTAATCTGCTGCCTTTAGAAACGGAAGAGCGAATTAGTGCCGTATTGCCAATTCGTGAGTACAATGAGAATGAATTTATTTTCATGGCAACAGCGGCAGGTACCGTTAAGAAAACACCGCTGAAAGAATTTGAAAGGCAACGATCAAACGGAAAAATTGCGCTGGATTTGCGTGGCGAGGATGAGCTTGTTGGTGTCGCGGTAACTGATGGTAGCAAATCGATTATGCTCTTCAGTAGTGCAGGTAAGTCGGTCTGTTTTAAAGAAAGCGATGTGCGCTCAATGGGCAGAACTGCCGGTGGCGTCAGAGGTATTCGCCTTCAAGAGGGGCAGCAGCTGATTTCTTTGATTATTCCCGATGAAGAGGGCACGGTTTTCGCCATTACAGAGAATGGTTTTGGAAAGCGCACAAAGATTGATGACTTCCCGATTCATGGTCGTGGGGGGCAAGGTGTGATTGCGATACAAACCAGTGAGCGAAATGGCGCGGTGATTGGCGCAAAATTGGTGGGTGAGTCCGATGAACTGATGTTGATCACCGATGCCGGAACATTGGTTAGAACAAAGGTCGAAGGGATTTCTGTTTTAGGCAGAAACACTCAGGGTGTTACCGTTATTCGTTTGAGCAAAAATGAAAAAGTAGTGGGTGTTGACCGAATCGAATCGCTTGGCGATGACGAGGATGGTGAAAATGCAGAGCTAAATTCAGAAGAAGAGGAGTCTTAAAGAATGTCCCGAGTTTATAATTTTAGTGCGGGTCCATCTATGCTGCCAGAGGCGGTATTAAATCAAGCCAGGGAAGAGATGTTGGATTGGCAGGGCAGCGGCATGTCGGTGATGGAAATGAGTCACCGAGGAAAAGAGTTTGTTTCGATAGCAGAAAAAGCTGAAGCAGATGTGCGGGGGTTAATGGCAATTCCTGATAATTACCGTGTGCTTTTTTTGCAAGGCGGAGCAACATCTCAATTTGCGATGGTTCCACTGAACCTGTTGCAGGGTGCCACAAAAGCCTGCTACGTCAATACTGGTTCATGGTCTAAAAAAGCAATTTCAGAAGCGGGTAAATTTGCTGAGGTGATTGTTTCTGCAACCTCCGAAGCTGAAAAATTTACCACAATTCCGGCGCAGGATAGCTGGCAGATCGATTCCGATGCGGCTTATCTTCATTACACTTCGAATGAAACGATTGGTGGTGTTGAGTTTCAGGAAATACCGGATAGTAAAGGGTTGACGCTTGTTTCAGATATGTCGTCGAATATCCTTTCTCGCGCAGTTGATGTCAGCAAGTTTGGTGTTATTTATGCGGGGGCGCAGAAAAATATGGGGCCTGCAGGAATTACATTGGTCATCGTTAGAGAAGATTTAATGGGTAATGTCCCCGCATCAACCCCTTCGATGCTCGATTATGCGCAGCATGCGAAGAGTGATTCAATGATGAATACACCTCCAACCTATAGTTGGTATCTGATGGGGCTGGTTTTTGAGTGGATCAAAAATAACGGCGGGCTTGCAGCGATAGAGGCTCGCAATATTCGTAAAGCTGGCAAGCTTTATGATCAAATTGATGGCTCTGATTTTTATAGTAGCCCCGTTGATCCGGCCTATCGTTCAAGAATGAATGTTCCTTTTATTCTTGCTGATGATTCATTGAATGATAAGTTTCTTTCTGGTGCGAAAAATGAAGGACTGGTCACGCTTAAAGGACATCGTTCAGTTGGTGGTATGCGAGCGAGCATTTATAACGCGATGCCTGAAGCAGGGATCGATGCGTTAGTGAGTTTTATGCAAGAATTTGAACGTTCCAACGGATAACAAAAATCGGGTAACAATTTAGGTAACAAATAATGCATAAGATACTGACTTTCAACAATATTGCCGTATCCGGTCTTGAGCGATTTCCACGTGATGCTTATGAGGTTGCTTCGGAAATAGGTCACCCGGAAGCGATTATGTTGCGTTCTCACAAGCTTTCTGAAAATGAGATTTCTGAGACGGTTCTTGCTGTTGGGCGGGCAGGGGCGGGTGTTAATAATATCCCTGTCGACTATTGCTCAGACCAGGGCATCCCGGTTTTTAATTCACCTGGTGCCAATGCCAATGCCGTAAAAGAACTTGTCTTGGCCGGTATGTTATTGGCGTGTCGCAATATCTGCCAGGCATGGAATTACACGCAAAACCTAGATGGTGATGACAGTGTGCTATCAAAACAGGTTGAGGCGGGTAAAAAAACCTATGTTGGTTTTGAGCTACCTGGAAAAACGCTTGGAATTATTGGTCTTGGTGCGATTGGTGTTCAGGTGGCCAATGCAGCGCAGGCACTGGGGATGAATGTGATTGGTTATGATCCATTAATGACTGTTGAGCGGGCGTGGCAATTGTCGGCATCGGTTGAGCAGGCCAGTAGTATCGATGACCTGCTGACAAAGTCTGACTTTGTCACAATCCATGTTCCTTTAACCGATCAGACGCGCAACACAATTAGTGCCGATCGTATTAAGTTAATGAAAGACAATGCGGTCGTGCTTAACTTTTCACGCGAAGGAATTGTTGAAACCGAAGCCGTCTGTGAAGCGCTTGATAACGGGAAATTACACGCATACGTTTGCGACTTTCCTAACAACTATCTCAAAAACCGCGATAAAGTGATTGCACTACCTCACCTGGGTGCATCAACCGTCGAGGCGGAAGAGAATTGCGCGATTATGGTGGCGAATCAGCTTCGTGATTTTATTGAGAATGGCAATATCCATAATTCAGTCAACTTTCCTGGCGTTGTTATGCCGCGGGTGGGCGGGAGTCGTATCTCAATCACTAACCGCAATGTTCCGAATATGGTGGGGCAGATCTCTAACTTTTTAGCCGAAGCGAAGTTGAATATTATTGATCTTTTGAATCGCTCCAAAGGTGAGCTTGCTTACACGTTAATCGACATTGATTCTGAAGTGAGTGAAGAGACGCTTGCCAAGATTGGCGAGATTGATGGCGTCCTTCGTGTACGCTCTGTTTAGATTAGTTATACGCTAGGAATAATGGATAAACTACAGTCACTCCCCGAGCTTCGTGATCAAATTGATCAATTAGACCAAGAACTTCTTCTTGTAATAAACAGGCGAGCAGGGCTGGCACAGGAAGTTGCTAGAACAAAAATTGCTGCGGGTGAAACGGGTGATTTTTATCGGCCTGACCGAGAGGCGGAAGTTTTAAGACGCATCAAATCAATCAATGAAGGGCCGCTAGATGATGAGACGGCTGCGCGCTTTTTTCGGGAGTTGATGTCAGCCTGCCTTTCTCTCGAGAAGCCGCTAGATGTTGCTTTTCTGGGGCCAGAAGGGACGTTTACCCAAGAAGCTGCGTTAAAGCATTTCGGTCATGCAATTACTACCCGGCCCATGGTGGCTATTGGGGACATTTTTCGTGAAGTGGAAAGTGGTGCGGCTCATTATGGTGTTGTTCCTGTTGAGAACTCGACCGAAGGGGTGATTGCCCATACATTGGATAGTTTTTTAAGCTCTTCTTTACTCATTTGTGGTGAGGTGGAGCTTCGTATTCATCACAATTTACTGTCTAAAAATAACAACCTGACTGAGATTGATGAGGTCTTTAGTCATCAGCAGTCCCTGGCACAGTGCAGGGAGTGGCTGGATACTCACCTGCCTAATGCAAAGAGAACACCTGTGAGCAGTAACGCCGAAGCGGCCCGAATAGCAGCGAATACAAAAAGTGGGGCTGCTATTGCGGGTAAAGCCGCTAGTGAGCTTTATGATCTTGCGGTTATTGAGGGAAATATTGAGGATGAGGCTGATAATACAACCCGCTTCCTGATTATTGGCAAACAGGCGCCTGGTGAGACAAGTGATGACAAAACAACATTGATTGTCTCCACAGAAAATCGCCCAGGTGCCCTGCATGAGCTTCTGGAAGTATTAGCGAAGGCTGGCATTAGTATGACTAAAATTGAGTCACGCCCATCAAGAAGAACACTTTGGGATTATTTGTTTTATATCGATATAGACGGACATCAGGGTAGTCCCCTGATTTCAGAGGCATTGAGCAAGCTTCGAAAGAAAAGTAGTACATTGAAGATATTAGGCTCGTATCCGCGAGCTGTACTGTAATTGAGCTGTTGATGGAGAAAACAGAAATTATTCAGCTGGCCACGCCAGCGATTCAAAAGCTGCAGCCTTATCAGCCGGGTAAGCCGATTAGCGAGCTAGAACGTGAGCTCGGTCTAGAGGAAATCATCAAGCTTGCCTCAAACGAAAATCCACTGGGAACAAACCCAAAAGTGCAGGCGGTTATTCAAGAGAATTTGACTGAACTGACACGATATCCAGATGGCAATGGTTTTGAGCTAAAGAGAGCGCTCGCGCAGAAACTCAATGTTGATGTGGAGCAGATTACTTTGGGTAATGGCTCAAATGATGTTCTGGACCTGATTGCGCGGACTTTTCTGACAACAGAATCAGAGGCCCTGTTTTCGGAATATGCTTTTGCTGTTTACCCTATTTCGACACAGGCGGTGGGTGCGATGGCGGCTATTTCTCCGGCGGGCAGAGGCGAGAGCTGGATGAAATATGGCCATGATCTAGATGCGATGGCTGCGCGAATTAATGAGAAGACAGGGGTTATTTTTGTCGCGAACCCTAACAATCCGACGGGAACCTGGTTTGGAAAGCAGCAACTGGAAAGTTTTCTAAATGTGATTCCTTCTCACGTGATTATTGTTCTGGACGAGGCCTATTTTGAATATGTAAAGGACTCAGACTATCCAGATGCCACTCGCTATTTGGCTCAATATCCAAACCTGATTGTGACAAGAACCTTTTCTAAAGCACATGGTTTAGCGGGGCTGCGCGTTGGTTACTCCCTGTCAAGTGCGGAAATAGCTGATTTGCTAAATCGAGTGCGTCAACCTTTTAATGTTAATTCGCTAGCATTACTTGCTGCCGAAGTGGCGCTCAATGATGACGCCTACCTGGAAGAGACGAGGCGGCTAAATGGCCAGGGCGTTAAGCAGCTCACCGAAGCTTTAACTCAGCAAGGTTTTAACGTTATACCAAGCGCTGGAAATTTTATCTGTGTCGATTTTGGAAAACCGGCGATGCCCCTCTATGAAGCGCTACTTAAAAAAGGGGTTATCGTTCGTCCACTGGCTAATTATGGGTTGCCGAATCACCTGCGTATTTCGATTGGGAGTGAGTATGAAAACCAGTTCTTTATTAACGCATTGGCCTCTCTAGCAACATGATTAGGCATCTTTGTATTATTGGCGTGGGGCTAATCGGAGGTTCTTTTGCGAGAGCAACTAAAGGGCAGGGGATCTGTGATCGTATAACGGGTGTTGGCAGAAATCTTGAAAACCTTGAAAAAGCAGTTGAGCTTGGGGTGATTGATGATTTTGATTTTGATATTAAACGTGCAGCAAAAGAGGCTGATTTTGTCTTCATCTCAACACCGGTTGGAAGCTATCAATCTATTTTTTCGGAGTTGAAAGCGGTTTGGTCTAGTGATGCGGTTTACACGGATGCAGGAAGCACGAAGCAGAGTGTTGTCGAATCATTAGCGGAGGTTTTTGGTGAAGTGCCAAGCAATTTCATTCCGGGTCATCCGATAGCTGG
>QNFJ01000061.1 GCA_003646305.1 Gammaproteobacteria bacterium
CCCCCGAAAAAGTTAATCAGCCAGTTGTCACGAGTGATACCTGCTTCTATACAGCTCACCTCAATGACCGGAAAACAGCGGTTACGTTGCAATCAGTGCTGCAAAAGAATGCAATTCGGTCAGAAATAGTGGTCGAGAAAGTGGTTGAGAACGCTGGCTACTGGGCAATGTATCCCCCTGCAGCTGATATGAAGCAAGCCAGGGCCAATGTTCGATTTCTAAAAGATAAAGGCGTAAAAGACTATTGGCTCTTCAGGAAAGGCTCGCGGAAAGGAGCCATTTCACTCGGTATGTTTAAAGAACAGCGGCGAGCAGAAAGAATTAAGAAAGAATGGGCGAAACGAGGTGTTGAACTGGAAATAAAACCCCATTTAGTGAGACGAGACCGGTTTACGCTTGAAATCCGTACAAGCAGACAGCTTGCCGAGCTAATTAAGTTGGCAAATAAAAGTTCAGAAGCAGTAATTGAAATAAAGTTGGAAGATAACCACTGCAACTGATTGCCAAAAACCGTAAGATTGATTAAAATTCCCCTTCTTTGAAACAACGTTTCAAATGCTGGTGTAGCTCAGTTGGTAGAGCAGCTGATTTGTAATCAGCCGGTCGCGGGTTCGAGTCCCATCACCAGCTCCATACATATCAAAGGCTTAGATGATTTTTCGTCTAAGCCTTTTTTGTTGGGGCTACTCTGGGGTGGGAGAAAAAGTTATTTAAAAACTGATTCTGCTTCAGCATGGATTCTACACTCGCCTGTTTAATAGTCGATTCCACAGAATAACTTGATCCATTTCGGTCATAAACCTCTCTCGTTTAGTGTGTTTGTTTTTATGCTTATAGGCTAGTGACCCTAAGCTTTGTTGTTTCATTTTGGCTGTTTTCAGGCAGGCTGTTATGATGGGGCTGTTATCTCATTTGGGGGAAGCTTGTCAGAGTTTTCCTGGCCGAAGAGTTGCTCTCTGCTGTTTTACTGGAGCGGGATGCTTTGAATGCACCTTGCCAGTTTAATTTTCAGTTTTGATCAATTACAGTCACCGGCTCTAGATGCGCATATTGGCAGAGTAAGGCAGTTGTTTTCTCAAAGGAATATTTAGTTGAAGCCTATTTTTGATTTGGTGTTAGCCATTTTTATCGGTTTATTATTGGTTGTTCCACTTTTAATAGTGGCATTGCTGGTTAAATTAACATCCAAGGGGCCGGCTTTGTACTGGTCGGATCGAGTGGGTATTGATAATGCAATTTTCAAAATGCCTAAATTTAGAAGTATGAAAATTGATACGCCTGCGGTGGCCACTCATTTGCTGGCAGATCCTAAAAGTGTATTAACGCCTATTGGCAATTTCTTGCGAAAATCAAGCCTTGATGAATTACCTCAACTCTGGACTATTCTGATCGGGGATATGAGCTTTGTTGGACCACGTCCAGCGCTATTTAACCAAGAAGATTTGATTGTGTTGAGGACGGAGAAAGGGGTACATAAGTTGAAGCCAGGACTTACTGGTTGGGCGCAGATCAATGGGCGAGATGAGCTGCCTATCCCTAAAAAAGTAGCTTTAGATGTAGAGTACCTGCAAAAGCGTTCTTTTTTGTTTGATTTAAAAATATTATGGATGACTTTTTTAAAAGTGATTCACCGTGAGGGAGTCTCTCATTGATGTTTAAGAACCAAATTTTTTCCAAGCTACGGTCAAGCAGAACAATATTCTTGCATGACTTACTGATGGTCCCAATTGCTTGGTTTGGTGCCTATTGGTTACGCTTTAACCTTGGTGTTATCCCCGAGTATTTCTGGCATGCGGCTCTTGGCTACCTGCCTCTGGTTGTTTTTGTGCAGGCAGTCTCTTCGTGGTTTTTTGGGCTTTATAGAGGTGTTTGGCGGTTTGCCTCAATACCCGATTTATTAAGGATTGGTAAGGCCGTATTAAGTGGCACTTTTATCGTCGCGTCAACGCTATTTCTCTACAGCAGGCTGGAAGATGTTCCTCGTTCTGTAATCCCTCTGTATGCAGGACTACTTGTTCTTTTGTTGAGTACACCGCGCTTTTTGTACCGCTTCTGGAAAGATGGCGGCACATCGGCAAGAGGTGGTGGAAAGCGCACGCTCATCGTAGGTGCGGGGCATGCTGGAGATATGCTGGTTCGTGATTTACTAAGTGAATCTAACGCAGAATATAATCCGGTTATTTTTGTCGATGATGATAAAAATAAAAGAAAGCGGGAAATTCGAGGAATTCGCGTTGTTGGGTCAATCAGGAAAATTCCGAGGTTGATTGAGCGATTTCAGGTAGATGCTATTTTAATCGCAGTGCCATCCGCAAATGACAAAGAGATGCAACGAATTGTTGAAGTCTGTGAGTCTTGTGAAATCCCATTTCTGACCTTGCCATCGGTAGGGGAGATTCTTGCTGGAAAAATAACCCGAGAAGCGCTTCGCGAGGTTTCAATCGATGATCTTCTAGGGAGAGATTCGGTTAAGCTGGAGTGGGAGAGCATTAGGCGCAGCCTAGATAACAAAAGTATATTGGTGACGGGCGGTGGAGGTTCTATCGGTTCTGAGTTGTGCAGGCAGCTTGCACAAATTTCTCTTCGAGAGCTAATTATTTTTGAAAAGTCTGAATATAACCTCTATAAAATTGAGGGCGAATTAAAAACTCAATATCCTGACCTGACAGTTAGGGCACTACTTGGTGATGTGGTTGATAGGGATGCTGTTAGCCATATGATGAATCAGTTCCACCCCGATGTTGTTTTTCATGCTGCAGCCTACAAACATGTTCCGCTTTTGGAGTCTCAAGCAAGAGAAGCTGTGCGGAATAATGTGATCGGAACTTGTAATATTGCGCAGGAAGCGATTCGGGTAGGGTGCGATAAGTTTGTTCTGATTTCTACTGATAAAGCGGTTAATCCAACAAATATAATGGGTGCGACAAAAAGGAGCGCAGAAATTTTCTGCCAGACAATGGACAGTGAAGCCGGAACCCGTTTTATCACGGTTCGGTTTGGCAACGTGCTAGGGTCGGCAGGAAGCGTCGTTCCACTCTTTCGCGAGCAGATTAAAAAAGGAGGGCCGGTAACGGTTACAGACCCGAATATTACCCGGTTTTTTATGACAATACCTGAAGCTAGCCAGTTGATTATGGAAGCAGCATCGGTTGGAGAAGGGGGAGAAATTTTTGTACTAGATATGGGAGAGCCAATTAAGGTCAATTATCTTGCAGAACAAATGATCAGGTTGAGCGGTAAGGAACCTGGAATTGATGTCGATATTGAGTACATTGGCCTCCGTCCGGGCGAAAAAATGTACGAAGAGCTATTTCATGAAGATGAGAATCTTGCAGAAACTGGGCATAGCAAACTCTTTCTGTCTAAAAGCAGAGAGTCGGTATCAACGCTTGTGGGGTCATTGCCTAGCTGTCTCGAAGAAGCGTGCCAGAACTTTGATGAAGAGAAAATCCGAGAAATTATTAAAGAGCTTGTGCCAGAGTATCGGCCTCAGAGCACTGAGTGAGAGAAAATGATTGGCAAAGCTAATTCTTTCAGGGCGTGACAGTGGACCGCTTTAATGTGTCTGAGGCTGGTGCTATTGACGGTTTTCATTTTGACTTTAAAGGTGAGTCGTTGGTGTGCGAAAAGATCTTACGGCAGCTTCCTGGCCGGAGGATCGCCTGTCGTGCGCAATGGGGGGAGAGGATAGTTTTTGCGAAACTGTTTTTTGGGAAAAAGTTTGACTATTACGGTGAGCAAGAAAAACGAGGTGTTGCGGCTTTAGAGCAAGCTGGGGTTAGAACCAGTAGTTTAATCGATACCTATTGCGATTCGGAAAAAAAAGTTATGGTTTTGCTGTTTGAATGGCTGGAAGAGGCCGGAACACTCGAGCAAAGGTTGAGTGAAGCAAAGTCTGAGAAGGAAAGGTTAACGCTACTTGAAACGGTGGTAGAGATTATCGGTAGGATGCATAAGCGGGGAGTAGAGCAGGTTGATATACACCTGGATAACTTCCTCGTGGTAAATGGAGCCGTTTACACCATTGATGGTGCGTTAGTGGATGACTCCGCCAAAAAAAGTGACTCGCCACTTTCATTTGATAAGTCTGTTCATAATCTGGCGCTGTTTTTTGCGCAATTCCCACCCGCAGACGATTCAAGAATTAAACATCTGCTCGGTCATTATCGGCAGGCATGTGGATTGTCTGAGCAAGAGCTATCTTTGCATCGGATGGAGGAGAAAATTCTTGAGCTACGAAAGTGGCGGGAGAAAAAGTATGTTAGGAAAAAATCCTTACGTAATTGCAGCGACTTTGTTTGTAAGAAAAGCTGGAAGCGCTTTTCAGTTTTTGACAGAGAAACGTTAACGCCTGATCTGGAGACGTTTTGCCTGAATCCAGACCAGTTTTTTAGCAGAGGCCGTGTGCTGAAAAATGGGAGAAGCTCGGGTGTTAGAGTGGTTGAATTAGGCGGGAAAAATTACGTCATTAAAAAATATTACTTAAAAAATTATCTGCACTTTATTTTTAGAAGTATATTGCCTTCTCGGGCTGAAGTCTCTTGGCGTAATGGCGTTTTGCTTCGCTACCTGCACATCGCGACACCTCGGCCCATTGTGTTGGTTGAAAATAGGTTCGGACCGCTCAGAGGGACGTCGTTTATCGTGACTGAGTTGATTGAAGGCGAACATGCTTGGGCCTATTTTGTCGAGGGAGGTCATTCTGAAGAGAACTCGCGAGATGTGGCGAATAAACTGCTCAATATCTTAAAAAACCTGGAACGCGTAATGATTTCACACGGTGATCTGAAGGCAACCAATGTCCTAATTTCACAAGGTGAGCCGTTATTGATCGACCTTGACGCAATGATTTCTTGGAAAAACGAAGAGGGCTTCAGGAAGCGATTTAGGAAAGATATCGAACATTTCTTGAACAGCTGGTCTAAAAATGAGCGAGCAGTTACCTTTTTCATGAAGTGTTTCAGCGAGGCTGGGCTTGTACAGCCGAAGAATGATTAATGAACGATTCTGATAAGCCGTTGCCGCCCCCCTTCTTTTCTATAGTAATCCCCTGCTATAACTACGCTGACTATTTACCCCGCGCAGTAAATTCTGTAACCGAACAAGCTTTCGATGGGGTTGAAATTTTGATTGTGGATGACGGTTCAACGGATGAGACCGAATCTGTTGCCCAAAGCCTGGGTGAAGCGTGTGAAGATAATGTTCTTCATTATCTATGGCAGGAGAACAAAGGGGCGGCGGCAGCAAGAAACAAGGGGGTCTCTGCTAGTAGTGGGGAGTTTATTCTCTTTCTCGATGCGGATGACGCGCTGATACTCGGTAGCCTCGAAAAGATACAGCGGTTTTTGTTGCAGCATGTGGAGACGGATGTACTGTTCGGTGGGCATATAAGTGTATTCCAAGATGGTAGAGAGAAAGCGTCTAAGCTAAAAGAATTTTCGAGGGATAATCAGGAAAATTTTGCCGATTATATTTTCAAAAATATTTCGGTGGTTAATGGTGCGATGGTAGTCAGAAGGGAGATCTTGGAAACGATAAGATACAATGAGGCATTAAGAGTTGCCGAGGATATTCCTGTTTTTGCTTTACTAATAGCTCGGTACAGCTGCTCTTCTATTGGTGATCCGTTGGTCAGGGTGTTCAAGCATGACGACAGCTTAAGGCATAACAGCAGGTATAGCGCTGAAGCCAACACAGGTGTGGTGGATGAGATTTTTGGCTCTCCACTCCTGCCTGAGGTGATGCAGAAACATCGCCAGAAATACCGGTCCCTGCGTTGGTTGTCCGCTTTTCGAACACTTTATAAGGCTGGAAAATGGGAAGAAGCTAGGCGCGCTTATCTTTGTGCGCTTTCCGCTGACCCTAGGGCGCTTTTAAAATTGAGAGCGCTAGGGAGATTTTTGCATGCCTGTTTTAAATAATATTTCTGAGATGCCGAATGATTTGAGAAAAGTCCGTGTAGTCGCGGTGCTATTGAGCATTGTTTTGTCGATATTGGCTGTTTGGCAGAGTGATATAGTGGGGCGAGACAGCATACTCTATCTGCAAACCGCCATAACTTTTGTCGATGAAGGCGTCGCAGAGGCATTTCAGTTATTTAAGTGGCCTTTTTATTCTTTTTTGATTGCGGGTGTGCACAAGTTGACAGGGTTGCCTTTTGAGCAAGCCGGCTTTTTGCTGAATAGTATCCTAGCGCTGTTGATAGTCGATACGTTCATTCGGCTTTATCAAGAAATTAATCCTCAAAGCCGGTATTTATGGCTCCCTGCCGTAGTTATTCTCGCATTTACAGGCATGAATGAATATCGTGATGAGATTGTGCGAGGGTGGGGTTTTTGGGCTTTTTCTCTATTAGCATTTTTGCATCTATTCCGGTTTATTCGTACCAAGCTCGGGCGAGATGCATTACTTTGGCAGTTGTACATAATAATAGCGGCTTTGTTCCGAAAAGAGGCGTGTGCTTATATGCTGCTGGCGCCATTAATTTTGTTTATTGATGCTCACCCTGAAGGCCGATGGAAAGAGTATATAAAAGCAAACGTATTGCTCATGTTTGTTTTTATATCGTCTGTTGTGGGTCTGGTCGTTTTAAAAAACCCTTTTGTGGAGAAACTTTTTTCGGCATTGATGAGCTATTTTAAGGGAAATGACCCATGGACAAATTTTATGGAGATCGCTACAACGATGGGTCATGAGGTTCTGACAATGTATTCGGCGGATAATGCACCGCTGATGTTGGCGGCCGGTATCTTTACGCTGATTGCATATAAAATCCTGACTAAACTAGGCTTATTTTATGCCGTGGTTACGCTGGCAGGGCTTTTCAAATCAACGCTTCCTAGAGAATGTCATACGCGGTTTATTTGGGGTTTGTTGCTGATATCTTATTTGATCGTGGTGCTGTTCTTTTCGCAAACACTAATTATAACCGGTCGCTACATTCTGCTTTCTTCCTTGCTCATGCTTTTGTTAACGACCTGTTATATGGAGACGTGGGTGGACTACCTTAAGGGGCGCAAAGGACGCTGGGTTTTCTTGCTTTTTGTTTTACCTCTGATATTTAACGTGTTAGCGGGCTTTCACTTAGGAGAGGGCAAAATTTACATGAGAAAAGCGGGTGATTGGGTCAAATCAAACCTTTCGCAAGAAGTTGTGCTGCTCACAAACGATACGAGGCTGCAGTATTACAGCGGCCGTAAGTATGATTTTACGCCTGAGATGCGCCGGCTTGTGATGGGTGAAGGAATTGATGATGATGTCTTGTTGGAGCAGGATTTTTTGTTACTTCGAGAAAAAAAGGGAGCACATCCAGCTGTTAATGTTGAGTTGCTGACAAAAGTGAAATCTTTTGTTAGTGCAAAAGGAGATGGTGCGGTGCTATATAAAGTCAATCGGCGCGCCGAATAATCATAGCCGATTTAGATTAACGCTTAGCTTAGTATAGTGGGCTACTGGTTAAAAGGGATGATAGATAAAGTGCTAAAGCAAAAAGTTGTTGAAAACGCTAAATGAAGCATGGCGTTACTAAAAAACGATAAACTGATGCCTTATGCTTTTTAATTCCCACCTTTTTATTTTTCTTTTCCTGCCAATCTGCCTGATTGGCTTCTTTGTACTTGGTAGGCAGAGAAACAGAGAATTGCCGCTATTCTGGCTGGTATTCTGCTCGCTTTTTTTTTATGGCTGGTGGAATCCTAAGTACGCAATTCTCATCATTATTTCGATGCTGGTCAATTACTGGATAGGGCGGCGGATATCGAAAACCGAAGGCACAAAAAAGAGAAAGCTTCTCCTGATTGTGGGTGTCATGCTCGATCTGAGTGTGATTGCATACTATAAATACACGACCTTCCTAGTCGATACAATCAACACGTTATCGGGTAGTGATTTTCATCTCTACGCGATCATCTTGCCACTGGGTATATCATTTTTTACCTTCCAGCAAATTGCCTATCTTGTCGATGCCTACAGAGACGAAGCGCATGAATATAATTTTTTACACTATTCATTGTTTGTCACTTTTTTTCCTCAATTAATAGCGGGTCCGATTGTTCACCATAAAGAGATGCTCCCGCAATTTATTAGAAAGGGGGCAGGACAATTTGATTTCCGGAATATCAGTGTTGGTTTAACCATTTTTTCGATAGGACTCTTTAAAAAGGTGGTTTTTGCAGATGGTATTGCCGAGTTCGCCAGCCCGGTATTTCTGGCTGCCGAGAATGGTGTGGAGTTGACCTTTCTCGAAGCATGGGGCGGTGCGCTTTCTTATACATTGCAGCTTTACTTCGATTTCTCGGGGTACTCTGATATGGCGATAGGTTTGGCGAGGATGTTTGGGATTGTCCTCCCATTAAATTTTGACTCACCCTATAAATCGAGAAACATAATCGAATTCTGGCGGCGCTGGCATATGACACTATCGCGCTTTTTAAGAGATTATCTCTATTTTCCATTAGGCGGTAATCGATCTGGCCAGTTCAGGCGATATCGCAATCTGCTTGTAACAATGCTACTGGGTGGGCTTTGGCACGGCGCGGGTTGGACTTTTGTTTTCTGGGGTTTTCTGCACGGTGTTTATCTGATGATAAATCATATCTGGCATAGGCTTCTGAGGGTAGCGGGGTGGACAGAGGGTAATAGATTGACAGCTGCGCTGGCCCTATTGATTACATTTTTAAGTGTTGTTGTTGCGTGGGTATTCTTTCGTGCGGAAAGCTTCTCGGGGGCGCTGGTTATCTTGAATGGTATGGCCGGGCTGAATGGAATTGTTGTTCTGCCTGAATACGCTGAAACTGTGGCCAGTTTGAAAGAGTGGGGAGTGCCTATTATTGCTGATGACAGCGCAGAGCGGTTACTGGAATTCACAGCGGTGAGATGGGTTGTGGGCCTGTTGGTTATTGCCTGGTTTTTCCCAAGTACTCAGGAGATCATGAGAGACTTTAATCCGGCGTTAAACTATTCGGCGGACAAGACAGCCACCAGCCGGTTAGTCTGGCAACCCAGTCTGAAATGGACAATTTTACTGTCACTTATTTTTGTTTATGCCGTTGCGCACCTGACTCAGGTGAGTGAATTTTTATATTTTCAGTTTTGACAATGAAGCAGCCACAAAAAAGTCGCAGTTATAGTATTAGGTTTTTTTATATCAGCATTGGTTTGGTTGCATTCATGGTCGCATTTAACCTGGTAGTGGATCCGCTCGATATTTACAGGTTGGTTGATCGGCAAGGGTTCAATGAAATAAAGCCTAAAATATCACGCTATTCTCGGATTGCTAAACCAATCCAGACCGAACGGTTTCAACCGCAATCACTTGCTTTCGGATCATCACGCACCGAGTATGGTATGAATATGTCTCATCCCGTATGGAAGAGCGCGGGGTTGCCCGCTTTTAATAATGCGGTTAGCGCGGCTACGATTTATGATGTTTCCAGGTTGTTTCAGCATGCAGTGGCCACAGCGCCGGTTAAAACAGCGGTTATAGGCCTTGATCTGTTCATGTTTAATGCTTACCTGCGAGAATTCAGGGCCATTGAGCAAGAGGAGCTACTTGCCGTTACAGCGGATGGAAAGGCGCAGACACTACATAAAGTAGATCAGTTATTGATTACCTTGTTGTCGAAAGATATTTTCTCCGCAAGCCTTTCTACCTTGCGCAAGCAGAAGGAGAAAGAGCGCAAGTTTACAAGAGAAGGTCAGCGAATTAATAGTTGGCAGATCAAAAATAAGATTTTGCCGAAAGGTGGGTTTTACAAAGTTTTCAGAAATGATACCCGTGGTCTTGCCACCGAAATGTGGTCAAATTGTAGAGATAACCACTTTGCCTATGAAGGTAACGGGGAGAATTCATTCGCAATTTTTAGAAATATGCTGGAGCTTGCTGGGGAGGAAGGCATAGAGTTAAAACTGTTTATTTCTCCAAGCCATGCCTGGTTGCAGGAGGCATTGTACGCCATGAATCTCTGGGATGAGTTTGAGCAGTGGAAGCGTGACCTCGTTCAAGAAGTCAGCATCGCTAATTCGCGAGAAAAAAGGAATTATATAGCTCTTTGGGATTTTAGTGGCTATACAAAATATACAACCGAGAAAGTACCTGTAGAGGGTGATGCCGAAACAGTCATGGCATGGTTTATCGACCCCTCCCACTACGCAGATAATCTGGGTAATTTGCTCCTCGATAAGATGTTTGGTGAAGAGGAGGCGTTGGAGGGCCTTGGGGTGAGACTGGAGGCAGAAAATATTGACCAACACTTATCGGCTACGCGCCAGCTGCAGGATCAATACAGGGAAAATAATCCGGAGACAGTTATCTGGGTACAGGAAATGGCAAATGAAGTGCTTGAG
>QNFJ01000062.1 GCA_003646305.1 Gammaproteobacteria bacterium
TATTTAACCGCTAAACCTTCCGTTTCCTTCTCTTCTCCCCCGCGTTGTGCACTGCACATCCCCGAAAGAGAGCCGCATTATATAGACATCATCTTTACTGTCAATCTCTTTGTGACATCTTTGTTACATGAATGATCTCCCTGCAGTGGCGTTGCCATATTTACTACTGGATGATTCGAGCATTTTGGCAAAAGATATCTATACTATTCCTTACATTTTC
This sequence comes from Gammaproteobacteria bacterium, assembly GCA_003646305.1. Classification (GTDB taxonomy): domain Bacteria; phylum Pseudomonadota; class Gammaproteobacteria; order Methylococcales; family UBA2780; genus UBA2780. The sequence goes on from QNFJ01000062.1 coordinate 221, forward strand.
CCGCTTTTTTCTAAAAAGAAATGACAGGTAATCACCTTACTTTATTAATCCGCGCCCTTTTAGTTAGCTTTCTGCTCCTACTATCAGGATGCGACCAGAGTCCTCCTGCAGATAAAAGTTGGGCGCTTGCCGACGAAGGGCTGTTTTCTGCAGCGGTTTCAGAGGATGGTCGTTATGCGCTGCTCGGCTCCACAACTGGAAAAGCGCTTTTATGGGATCTAAAGAAGAGAAAAAAACCACTCTATGTCTGGCAGCATCAAGAAGGCAAAGCAGGTGGCATTATTGCTGTCGCACTTTCCCCCGATCATAAGTACGCCCTGACCGCTGAAAGGGGCTCACTTGCCTGGTGGGACACATCATCGGGCAAAACATTAGGTTTCTGGACTATCCCAGAGATTTATTCATTGTCCATCTCTTCAGATGGTCAACGCGCACTAATCGGCCTTCGCGATCAATCCTTTTATTTCTCACTACAAAAAGGAACCTATATCCACACGCTTCCTCACGCCGGAATGGTTTATGCCAATGATCTATCTAAAGATGGCCGCTACGCCATCACCGCTTCAGATAGAAAAGAGGTCAAACTTTGGTCACTCTCTAGCGGAAAGCTTAAACATTCCTGGAGTCTTCCCTCAAAACCATACGCTGTCGCCCTCTCCCCAAATGGCAAACTAGCCATAACTAATGCGGCCTCCGGATCAACAACTATTCGCAAAACTAAAAGCGGCAAAACAGCTCACACCCTCCCACCTGCCAGAACCACACTCTCTGCTCTCGTATTTTCCCCAAACAGTAAACTACTTGCCTCAGCGAGAATAGCGCAGAGAATAGACCTGTGGGATGTTAAAAGTGGATCTAACACTAAATTTTGGCGGCCCCAAAAATCCAACGCCCACCGACCCAGCGCGGCAACTGTTCTCGCGCTCGAATTCACCCATAAAGGAAAAAGACTGATGAGCATCACTTCTGGCGGTATCGTACAGCGCTGGAAGGTTAAGTAGATATTTAGAAAAACGCTGATTACTCTTTAAACTTTATCTTTAAATTACCTTCTTCAACGTGGATATTCTCCACACCATCGGCAAATGATTTCCAGAAACCTTCATCCCCGCCAAACTCGCCCACCAGATCAACATTTTTCAGATTACCTAGCCATGCATTGGGAACTGGCACGCCCCAAACACTCACCCCTTTAAGTACCACCACGGGACGCCCATTGGTATAACCAAGCTCTGCTCCGGCATTTACTTTTAGCGTCTTGCCGCCCAGGAAGGGAAAATCCGGGTCAAGCGGGATAATCATTTTAATACTGGCAAGGCTTTCCGAAAGATCTATGGCCATCTTATCGGCAAGATCACTGTTTTTTGCCAGCATCGCATTCAATTCTTTTTCACTAAAATCTACTTCGCGCTTTGCACCTGCTTCTGAATAAGCCTCTGGCTCGATGGGTATTGATTTGCTTTCAACCTTTTCGCTTGAGAGTGTTGGCAAACCGAACTGCCGAAGCTTCTTGTTCAGCACCGTCTCTTCATGCTGACTGAGTTCCACTGGATCGAACTGCTTGGGAAAAAGATAGTGAGTCACCACAAAAACGGTTACGGCTACCGAAATAACAACTGTGGCCAGCATAATGCCCAACGTGCGCAGGCAACCTCTATTTTCTTTATTTTCCTCTACCACTTCTTCACTCATTGCTCTCTACTCCTTGTAAAACCCTAAGGTTGCTCTTGCGGCAAAGGTTCACTTTTATCGCTTCTGCTCCATTGCCACTCCATCAACTGGCTCGCTCCAATCGCCAACAGGCAGTACGTCATAAAAAAATAAAAGCCCACCCCTAATTTAGCATTCATCTGCACGCTGTTTATCGCATATTCATTCGCATTAATTGCCAAAAATGTGACGATAACCGCCATTGTGAAAACATCAGACATTGACCATTTACCCAGTATCGCACTGACTTTCAACAGCTGCATTCTACTTTTCTGTGTTTTCAGAAACAGCGAAGCCATCGTAAGCAGAATCTTAACAAGAGGAATCACCACCCCAAACAAGCCTATCAACACTCCAACGACAACGTGATCATGAGAGATTAACTCACTCATGGTTCCCAGCAAACTACGAGTAGATCTAAAGACAACAACACTCCCTTCAACATCAAGCTGCTGCACAACCGATTGCAGCATGTTTTGAATAAAACTGTTGCTCTGATCTGGTGGAGACAGTGCCTCTGCGGCCAGCCCCAACATCTCTTTTTTATCAACAGCCGCCTCGATAGTCATCAAAGGCTTTGTCAGCCCTGGGACCAAAAAGCCAATGGAGAGGATAAATAAAAATACCGGAAAATACTTAACCATCAAACCACCTGAACTTGAGTCCACCGCAAATAAAGCATGCCCTTTTTGCCCCATGATTATTGATATAGCGTTCCATTATGCTTTAACCAACCATCTTTATGCCGTCCAGCAGGGTCATTATGCGTCCAGTGAAGCACACCACCTTGCTCACTCCACTCATACTCCCCAAAAAACTCAATTCGGTCACCACGTTTTAATGATGAGATTCTTGGCGCTAAATCGATATTATGCGCAACAAGAACCGAGTGACCATTCGATAATTTCAGGATAAATTTCTGGTGGCGTGAGCCTTCGTTATCGTCTCTCAGCGTGTGCGCAACAATACCAGCACCTCGCACCTGAACATCACTACGATGATGCTCATATGCCGATAAAACCTCACTTGACCCACTACCTGCTTTGCGCGACTGAACCTTTGGCAGGTTAGTGCTATCAGGGGTTTGAATATCCAGGCTTTTGAATGTATTACAGCCATTCAAATCCCCACCTGCCAGCCCGACTTTGAACCACTTTACCCGCTGTTCAGCACTACCATGGGTAAATGAGTCTGGGCTCACATAGCCTGCGGACTGCCTTTGCAAGGTGTCATCACCTATCGCGCTAGCCGCTCTCAAACCTTCTTCCAGATCACCCTCTTCCAGCAACTGTCTGGCCTGGTTTGCATGCCTTGCCCAGACACCTGCCAGGCAATCTGCCTGTAACTCCTGCCGCACAGAAAGCTTATTGCTCTCTATTTTGCTCAGCGTTTTACGTGCTTTATGCACTTTTGCTGAAATGCCCGTCAAGGTTTGAATATGGTGCCCTATTTCATGAGCAATCACATAGGCCTGAGCAAAATCCCCTGGTGCATTAAAACGGTTTTTAAGCTGACTATAAAAGCTCAAATCGATGTAAACTTTTTGGTCCCCTGGGCAATAAAACGGCCCCATCGCAGACTGGGCAAAACCACACGCCGAACGCACTGAATCACGAAACAGCACCAGTTTTGGCGCTTTATAGCTCATCCCGTTCTGTCGAAAAATAGCTTCCCAGGTATCCTCCGTGTCGGCCAGCACAACCGATACAAAATCCACTAACTCTTTTTCTTCCACCGTTTCCTGCAACGGCTGCTGAACCGTGGCACCAACGCTCTGCTGTGCCAAATCTCCACCCAATAAGCTACCCAGGTTCCCCGTCAGCAAGCCATAACCAATAATCCCCACCATAAGGATGGCCGTCCCTTTAAAACCAAGAAACTTAAAGACAATCGGTAGGAGTCGCAACATACCCGCACCGGAACCGCCAGCTCCAGATGCTCGCATGCTACGGTGATCTTCAACATTATTACTTCTTCTATTTCTTCGCCAGCGCATTTTAATGCTCTCCTTATTCACTGTGACAATCAGCTTGCATCATTGCCAATAATAACCCGCCCCATAAACCTCTTATAATGATACTGCGTCATACTAGGGTGCAGTATCATTTAGTAAAAGCCCTGTTTTTCTTCCATTACGAAACAAAAAAGACTTCGGCCGCCATTACACTTGACAGCACCGCATAACGCCAGAAGATCAAAAAACGGGCAAATTATTCAGCCACGCAGCACCTCGCACTCCACTGGAATCCCCAAACTTTGGCGGCAATAGCAGTGTACTGACGTGATCTGAAAAAACATACTTTTCCCAACAAGCTGGCACATTCTTATATAAGCGCTGACAATTCGATAATCCACCACCCAATACAATCACATCAGGATCGATAATGTTGATGACAGAAGCCAGCGCCCTTGCAAGCTGCTGCTCATAATTGAGCATACTTTCTTCACAGGCCAAATTACCCAGCTCAGCACCTCGGACAATATCTTCTGCACTGAATACCTCACCCGTTCTACCCCTATGCTGGCCAGCCAACCCTGGTCCCGAAAGAAATGTTTCGATACAACCCTTTCTCCCACAATAGCATTGAGACAAACTCAGCTTGCTCTCTTTACCCCAGGCCAGAGGATTATGCCCCCACTCCCCAGCTATTGAGTTAGCACCTTCAATGAGGTGCCGGTTAACGACGAGACCACCACCGACACCCGTCCCGAGTATGACGCCAAAAACCACCTCTTTGTTCGAGCCTGCACCATTTATTGCCTCAGACAGGGCAAAGCAATTTGCATCATTAGCCGTTGAGACCGCACGGCCTAATAAGTGCTCGATATCTTCCTTAAATAGCCGGCCATTCAGGCAAGTTGAGTTGGCATTTTTTATTCGACCCGTTACCTTAGATACCGCGCCAGGCAGACCGATCCCCACCGAATCTGCCCTCCCCATTTTTTGCTCCACTTCACCAACAAGCTTTACTAGCCGATTTAAAGTTTCCGCATAATCATTCTTTGGTGTCTTTTCTCTAACTCGAATGACTATCTCTCCACCGACATCAAGCGCAGCCACTTCAATCTTTGTCCCACCAAGATCAACCCCGATGCGCAAATTACAGCCCCCTCATCCAGGTAGGCCTCAGCACGGAGTTATCTTCACTGGCCAGATTCAACTCAGACAGTAATCGTGCACGATCCCGCGGCAGAACACCTTTTAGAGCCAATGCATTCGATGCGTGGTTTGAACGGAAAATCAGCGCTTTTTCCGGCATCACCTTTTCGATTAGCCTAATCTGTTCCTGAAGAATCGCAGCATCATCCTGCGGAATGAACGACTCGCCCTTCTTCTGGAATTTTTCAAAAAACTCCTTGCGTATAACCGGATCAAGGGTGAGCTGTAATGTTGAGAGATAATCTATCTGGACTCTATTGATTAGCTCAGCCGTTCCATCGATGTGCTCTTTCCATAATCGCTGACCACCCAGACCAAGAATAACCGTGGCTGAGATAGTTAATCCCGCATCACTAGCTTTATTCAATCCCTCTATCATCTTTTCAGGTGTCGCCCCTTTAGTGATCCTTTTTAATATATTCGCGCTTCCTGATTCAATCCCATAATAGATAAGCCCCAGCCCCTTTCGCCTCAGCAGACTAAGCTCTTTCAGCGTTTTCTTGCTCAGATTAGCTGGCAGCGCATAGCTGCTAACACGCTCCAGGTTTGGAAAGGCTTGATACAGCTTATCTAGAATTATCAATAAATTTGGTGTAGATATAACCAATGCATCGCCGTCAGCGAGAAACACCTTTTTTGTATCAGGAAATCTTTTTGCCATTTGGATGATTTCATTCAAAACCTGCTCAAGTCGCTTTTCTTTAAATTGCTTACTACGGTACATTGAGCAAAAACTACAATGGTTGAAACTGCAGCCTTCGGTAACTTGAAAAATCAGGCTGTTTGCCTCAGAAGGAGGACGATATAATGGTTCTGAATAATTCAACATAATCGTTAAGACCTCTGTTTGTGTGCCATAAATAATTCCTAAACAATAAAGCCAAGTCATGCAAAACTCAAAGCAAAGTAAAGCCGAACTGAAAGAGGTAGAGCGCATCGGCCGCTTCCTCAAATACTTCTCGCATCATTTTTTTAAAGATAACTGTCTGCAACACGCCACCGCTTTAAGCTATACAACCCTGCTCTCCATTGTCCCTCTAATGGCAGTGACGCTCTCCGTTTTTACCGCTTTCCCCATTTTTGACGACATTAGCGTCCAGATTCAGGATTTCGTGTTTAAAAACTTCGTTCCCACTTCTAGTGAGGTCATTCAGCAGTATATTCAGGAGTTTTCAGTTAATGCCGCAAAACTAACAGGACCTGGGCTTCTTTTTCTACTGCTGACATCGATTATGATGATGGCTGCAATCGATAAATCACTCAATACAATCTGGCATAACAGTAAAGCTCGGCGAGTGGGGTCTCGCTTTACTGTCTACTGGTCGGTGCTGACACTGGGACCAATTCTTATTGGTCTTAGCCTCGCTATTTCCTCATATATTATTTCGCTTCCACTCTTTTCCGAAACCACTTCATATGGTGAAGAGCTCGGCCTTTTAAGGGTATTGCCCTTTTTTATGGAAACCCTGGCTTTCACCTTACTTTATGCTGTTGTGCCAAACTGCAAAGTCCCTTTCCGATCCGCGTTTATTGGGGGAATAGCCGCTGCATTACTATTTGAACTGGCAAAAAAAGGGTTCTCTTTTTACATCACCAGTTTCCCAACCTACGAAACCATTTATGGCGCAATGTCGACTGTTCCAGTTTTCCTCGTCTGGATTTTTTTGAGTTGGGCCATCACGCTCATCGGTGCCGAATTCACCTGGTGCCTTACCACCTTCCGCCGTGCAGTTGAAGATGAAACCACACAGCCGGCAAAATATGATTTAAGGCTAGCATATCAGCTACTCTACAAACTATGGCTTGCTCAAAAAGAGGGTCGCACACTTTCCACTGGCATGTTGCTCGCCAATGACCTAGGGTCAGATCGGAAGTCAACCACCGCACTGCTCAAATATCTGGCAGAAATTAACCTTATTACTCTGGATGAGCAGGGAAACTGGCTTTTATCTCACGATATGACGGAATACCGACTTGCCGATCTTTACCAAATGTCTACATTTCAACTATCCCCTGCCATATATTCCGAAAATCAGATCATGACCGAAAACAGCTCGCTGTGGCTAGAAATTAACCAGGCAGTTAACGATAAAATGGACATTTCATTCGCTGAACTTTTTAAGATTGAATTAGCGAAAGCATAGACCCCTTTTAATCCACATCCATTTTCACAAAATTCATGAAATCCTTACCAGACTACCAAGATTACTTTATTTCCATCCGCTCAAATAAATTTTTTGAAGCATTCGTCATTGCCGTAATCATCCTCTCCGCACTTGCTATTGGTGCAAAAACTTATCACCTCAACCCAACAGCTCAAAGTATTCTTAAAATCTTTGATCTCGCCGTCACTCTCTTCTTTTTGCTTGAGATTATTATTCGAATCATTGCAGAGCATAGCCTCAAGAAATTTTTTAAGAAAGGTTGGAATCTGTTTGATTTTATCATCGTAACCGCCAGCCTGATCCCGATTGATGAAAGCGAAATGGCACTACTTGGAAGGCTTCTTAGGATTTTCAGAATTCTTCGGCTCGTATCAATCATTCCTGAGCTCAGAATTCTAATGAATGCCTTGGTGAAATCTATCCCACGCATGGGTTATGTTTCACTATTGATGTTCATCATTTTTTACATCTACGCAGCGGTTGGCAGTATCTTTTTTGCAGATATCAATGAAGTTCTATGGGGTAACATTTCCATTTCGCTGTTAACGCTCTTCAGAGTCGTTACTTTTGAGGACTGGACAGATGTGATGTATGAAACGATGGCGGTTTACCCATTAAGCTGGACCTACTACCTCAGTTTTATTTTTCTAGCTGCCTTCATATTTCTCAACATGATGATCGGCATTGTTCTTGATGTCCTGCAAAAAGAACATGAAGCGTACGACCGGGAGCATAATCAGGGTGAAGCGGGGGAGGTTCACTGGATTCGTGAACACTCTGAATCAATGGAAAAAAGATTAATCCGTATAGAGGCGCTATTGCTCAGTCAAAACAGGAAAGAATGAGCGCTGACCGCAGATTACAATCTCTATATCAATCACAAAAGGTATCTCTAGCTCGAAGGGTTCATCCTTATTCCTGCACAGAAAACGCTACGCAGCGCTTCAACTGTCTCGCTCGTCTGTTCGAGCGGCTGACGGCGAAGCTGAAGAATACAACCCTCCATTAATGTCCACATTGCCCGTGCAAGGCCAGCTGCTTCAACATCAAAAGTAAAAACGCCTTGTGAACGCCCTGTTTCCAGAGTTTCAGTCAGAAAGTTTTCTGACTCCGCATAAGTTCGTTCACGGAAATAACTGATCTTTTCCTGATCCGTTCGACCCATGCCGATAAAGAACCCTGCAGCGCAATCAACAATCTCCTGATCCTGCAGAAGGTTTTTGATCCCCTCAAAAAACAGCTCCACACGCTGCTCAGGAGAATCAACTAATTCAAGTTGGCGGAAAATGTACCGCCTCAGCATATGGCGAAAATCTTTCAGACATTCATAGTAAAGCTCTTCTTTATTGTGAAAATGCCAATAAAGGGCACCTTTACTTAAATTCGTCGCCTTAGCAATATCCTGCACCGAAACTCCATCGTAACCCTTTAGCCCAAACAGGTGAAAGGATGCTTCGAGAATCTGCCGTCTTGTCTCTTCGGTATCGGTTGCCGGTTTTCTTGCCACTATCTGCTCTTTTTTAATTATTTATAAATCAAAAAAAGCCGGGGAAACCCCGGCTTTTTTCATGCTCAAACTGAGCTTCTTACATTTTGTGGAGTTTGAATACCCACAAAGAACCACCCTGGTTTAGGTGCTTGATGCGTTTAGCAACATCACCACCCCAAAGAGGAACCGCGCCACCCCAACCAGAAGGAACGGCTACATACTGCTCACCATCCATTTCCCAGGTAATTGGGCAACCCACTACACCAGAACCTGTTTGGTATTTCCAAACCTCTTCACCTGTTTTCGCATTAAATGCTTTTAGGAAGCCTTCAGGTGTTCCGGTAAATACCAAGTTACCACCTGTTGTTAGAACACCACCCCATAGAGGCGCGTTATTCTTATATTCCCAAACAATCTCACCCGTTTTAGGGTCGATCGCACGTAGTGCACCAATGTAATCTTCATACAGTGGCTTGATTGTAAAACCAGCACCAATATAAGCCGCACCTTTTTTGTATGTTACAGGCTCATTCCAAAGATCCATTCCCCATTCGTTCGCAGGAACGTAGAACAGGTCAGTCTGAGGGTTGTATGCCATTGGCATCCAGTTCTTACCACCCAAGAATGAAGGGATTGCGAATACAGCCTTACCTTTATGATCTTTCCCTTCGGTAACAGGAGCGCCTGGGCGTTCACCTGTTTCGATTGGACGACCTGTTTCCATATCAACGCCAGTTGCCCAGCCCTGTTTTGTAATGAAAGGGGTCGCTGAGATCAGTTCACCATTTGTACGATTAAGAACGTAGAAGAAACCATTACGATCCGCTTTCGCGCCCGCTTTGATGATTTTTCCATCTTTCTTCAGATCAAAAGAGATGAATTCATTTACACCATCAAAATCCCACGCATCATTTGGGCTTGACTGATAAGCCCAGACAATTTTTCCTGTCTCTGGGTTAAGCGCTAAAGTTGACGCTGAGTAAAGATTGTCACCTGGACGCATATGCGCATTCCAGGGAGCAGGATTACCTGTTCCATAGAAGATCAGGTTGGTTTCTGGATCGTATGTACCACCTAACCAGGTCGCACCACCACCATGCTTCCACATGTCGCCAGGCCATGTTTTATTCAACTCACCTGTGATGCCGTTTTCAACTTTCTTAGGCTTCTTTTTGCCTTCAACCTGAACATACTTATAGCCCATGTTGCCTTCAATTGTAGGACGACTCCAGATCATGCGGCCTGTTTTCGCATCACGTGCTTCGACACGACCTACAATCCCGAATTCACCACCCGATACACCCGTGATGACCATGCCATTAACGATCATTGGCGCAGCTGTGAAAGAGTAGCCGGCTTTATAATCGTCAATCTTTTTACTCCAAACACGTTTACCTGTGTCTGCATCAAGTGCCACTAGTTTCGCGTCAAGCGTACCGAAAATAACTAGATTTCCGTAAAGTGCCGCACCACGATTGATTACGTCACAGCAAGGTAGAATTCCATCTGGAAGGCGGTGGTTGTATTCCCA
>QNFJ01000063.1 GCA_003646305.1 Gammaproteobacteria bacterium
AGCCCACTATGCGGGTTACGGGGTTGATTATTAAAGAATCGGCGCAGTCCGAAAGGGCTGCTAAGGCGGCCTTTTGCTGGAAGGATAAAATCAGCCTGAACCGAACGGTTATTGCTCCAGGTCGAGAGTGCCTTGTTGAGAATGATACGTTCGCGTTTAATCCGTTTTAGGTTGTCATGGTTAGGATTCACCATCTGCTTGTTTTTTATTGTGATGTACTGGCTCGGATAATCTTTATTTTCGATAGAAAAAGTGATTTTTTGTCCGTTAACCTTGCCGATCAACTCTTTTTCCCCGGCTTTGCTGGAAAGAGGAATACCTACCAAAGCGATCCAGTCACCATTTTTCTCGGTAATAAGAACCCTTTTTTTATTGAACATTAAGGCGGGCAGCTTTTTAGCGCCATCGGCACTTCCTAAATTGATTAGGGAAATGCCCCCCGGAACTCGTTCTTCCACAGGAAAAGCGAGAGATAGTGATGAAAAAGAGAAGTTTCCCAGAATAAAGAGCATAAGCAGTGGGAAGAATTTTTTAGCCATTGTGGATTTCCTTAACCTGGCAGATGAGACTACCTTTTGATAAACGTGCTTCAATATTTTGACCCACTTGAACCTCGCTTACGGAGTTAAGCAGATGTTGGCCGCAGACGTCGGAAATAATAGCATAACCTCTGGCTAAAGTAGATAGTGGACTGATGGCTTCAAGGGTTCGGGCGGCCTCGCTCAGATGATGTTTCTGTCGTTCGGTTTTAGATTTAATTGCAGCGGTCAGTCGTTGTGTTAAATGGTCTGTGCGATCTTGTAGCAGAGTGATATCACGATAGGGGTTGTAGCTCTGTAAAAGATTTTGCCTGTTTTTTAAAAGTGACTGGGCATATTGGAGTTGCTTCTTTATGGCCTTCTGAAGAAGATTTTCCAGTTGATCTAATCGTTGGGATTTTTCAAAAAGTTGTTGACTGGGGTGTTGCTGCAGCAGTCCCTTTGTAAGCCAGCTCAATTGTTGTTTATGTTGGTTTAACTGAGTTAATGCTCGGCGGGTAAGCTGCGACCTGTATTGTTCAATTTGGCCAAGCATCTGCTCGTTGTCGAGACAGCTAGACTCGGCAGCAACTGAAGGAGTGGCTGCTCGTTTGTCAGCAACAAAATCGGCAATAGAAAAATCAATTTCATGACCGATGCCGGTTATGACTGGCGTTTTGCACTTGAACAGCTCTCTGGCAATGCTTTCGCTGTTAAAGAGACTTAAATCCTCAGCTGACCCGCCGCCACGTGCCAGTATAAGCAAATCACATTCATTTCGACGATCGGCTGAGTGAATAGCTTTTTGAAGCGTTTTTTCCGAGTCAATCCCCTGAACGGGTGTTGGATAAATATTCAGCTTAATGTGCGGGGCGCGCCGCCTGAAGACCACTAAAATATCTTGAATGGCTGCACCGGATGGTGAGGTGATGATGCCGATGGTATTCGGGAAGCGAGGGAGTACTTTTTTTTTGTTTTCGTCAAACAGCCCTTCATCCGACAGTTTTCGCATCAATTGTTCAAATTGATGTCGCAGCTGGCCATCACCAGCGCCTTCCATCGCTTCAACAATAAGTTGGTAGTCACCGCGTTGCTCAAACAGACTAGCATCGGCTTTAACAATAACTTGCTGGCCATTTTGTGGTTTAAATGTGCTGCGACGGTGGCGAGATTTGAACATGGCGCACCGAACCTGAGCGCTACTATCTTTTAGTGTGAAATAGATATGCCCAGAAGAGGGCTGTGCCAAATTTGAGATTTCCCCTTCAACCCGGATTGAGCAGAAGTTCTGACTTAAAAGCATTTTAGTCTCACGATTTAAGCGAGAGACAGAGTAGATCTCTTCTTTGGGTGGGTGGCTCCCTACGGCTGGGCTAAGTGGCATGCTGAGTGCTTTTATATGATTCTTCTGAACGGACAAAATTTTAACATTTTAATCTGTCAGGTACTGCCATTTTTGGCAGATGTCGACATATTTGGCAGGAACATCAGTAGCAACAGAGTTTTGTGGAATGGCTTGTTTACAGTGACTTCCGGTTGTTTGGCCCTGATTCTTCTTAGTGAAATAGTTGGCATTTAATTTGCTTTTTCTTTAGTTACAGCGTCTCGGGTAATGAGTTTGGTTTTTAAAATTCAGCTTATGGGGTTCAGTGACCATTCAGGGTTATGCCATAGGGATGGTGCACTAAATAATTGAGATGCAGCTTTGTCTGAATAAGGAACTTTTGTGAAAAAGGCTAAAAGTAGAACGGTTCGAACTAAAAATAATGGGCGCTTGGGAGTGAAATTCTCGCCTTACCTGATGTTGGTAGATAATGCTTTGCCCGCGGTTGAAGATAAAACCTTGATTGAGCGGCTTGATCGGAAACATATTAGAGATGGGCGGCTATCCGGTGAAGGTTTTGTCGAAATAGATCTTGTCGGATGTGAAGCTCTTGAATTGATAGAGGGGAGCCAGCATGAAGTGATGCTTCATCATGGCTGGGGCCGTGCTCGCCCCGTTTCAAGTGCCGTTGTAGCTCAAAATGAAAAGCGGGGAGATGAGCGATATGCAGGCCAAAATTTTATCGCCTGGGCCAGGCCAATAGGTTTTTTTGATAGAAGCTCACTAAAGCGCGCCTGTTTGCTGGATTTTAGTGTGAGTGGTGTTGGACTGGTTTGTAGCAAAAAGCTTGAGGTCAATAAAAAGGTTTTATTGCAGCTGGAATTTTCAGACGGAGCCACCTTTGACGTGAAGGGGGTTGTTGTTAGAAACGAAGCATCCCCGATACCTGCAGCCGGTTTTATGTGTGGAATTAGGCTGAATGAGTTGAATCAGCCACTTAGGGATTGCATGGTAACGGAAGGCCTGCATATGAAGCTAAAGAAGTGCTAATGCCAGGGTGTCTGCTCTAGTCAGCTGTGGCGCTTTCAAGTTGAAACAGCTCAAAATTTTGTGTCAATACAAAAATACCTGACCTTACCCATTAAGAAGAAAAGGGTTTTTGTTTCTTTCCTGCCAGTTCATTTACCACATCCTGCTTTTTAAAGAGAGGCGTGGTAAATACTGGCTATTCACCTTGTACTCTTCATTAAATCAACTAGTTTTTAAGCTATTCCTTTTAATGTTAAAGATAAGCGTAAAAACTGGCATGGATCAAAAACAGTTACTGATTATTGGGGCCACGATGGTGGTGACGGCTGCATTGTTGGCGGCAATCTTCTTGGTCGAAGGTGTCTGGTGGCATTTTTCGATGATGCTCACTCTTTCGGCTAGCTGGGCAGCTTGCTGCGCTTTCCTTATTAGGGAGCGTCAAAGTGAAGAGGAGGTCATGGTGTCCGCGCCTCCATTAGATGGGGTCGATCAGATTAGTGATTTGTTGTCTGAGGTGGATGGAGGCTTGGTACAGGAGGCAAACACACTGAATAGTGAGCTTGAGCAGCTCAAATTGATGATCGCTGATGCTGTTGTAACGATGGGCGATAGTTTCCATGCATTGAACAGACTATCTACGGAGCAAAATGGATTGGTTGTTTCGATGAGTTCGAGTCTTTCTGAGTCCTCGGAAGGAGATGAGTCTGTTTCTAAATTTCAGCGTTTTGCAATAGAGATGGATTCGATCTTGACGCATTTTGTTGAAAACATTTTGTCTGTTAGTAAAGAAAGTATGGAGATGGTGAGTCTGGTCGATGCGCAAAGCCAGCATCTGGATAAGATTGAAAAACTGCTGGGTGATGTCAGGCAAATTGCAGATCAAACGAACCTGCTGGCACTCAATGCAGCGATCGAGGCGGCACGTGCTGGTGAGGCAGGGAGAGGTTTTGCTGTTGTTGCCGATGAAGTGAGGAAACTTTCACAACATTCTGAAAAGTTTAATGACGAAATTCGGACGGTAGTGAATGAAACACGAAACAGTCTTGAAGATGCCAAAGCCAAAGTAGAACTGATCGCTTCCAAAGATATGAGTGTTGCAATTCAGTCAAAATCACAGATCGATGAGATGATGGCCGATCTGGGAATAATGAATGCTCAAATGGGTAGTAGCTTGCAGACGGTTTCTTCTTTGACCTCAGAAATCGAATCAAACGTTGGGAGCGCCGTTCGGTCATTGCAATTTGAAGATATGAGCCGGCAGTTGATTGAGTTCTCGCAGAGGCGAACTTCACATTTCCATGATCTGGCAGAGGCGCTAAAAACAACCAGGGGAAAGATAAAGTCATCAGATGGAACTGATTTGGGAGAGCAGATACAGGAAAGTCGGAATCAGTTGCAAAGAATGCGCAATGACTGGTCAGCAGCGCCGGTTGCAGCTGTTGGGCAAGAGTCAATGGATGAAGGAGATATTGAGCTTTTTTAGCTGAATATGTAAGTAATAGAAAAAATAATTGCGAGGATAAGAGCGATGCCGATTTCAGCAGTATGCAGCAACAATGGACAAGAGGCGGTAATTAAAATTGCCGGGCGTTTTGATTTTGGAGAGCATCAAGCATTTAAAACGGCCTGTGATGCCTGCACAACGGCGCAAAAGTATACGCTCGACTTAAGAGCTACTGAGTATGTGGACAGTTCTGCATTGGGAATGCTATTGATTTTGCGTGATAAGGTTGGTGGCGATAAAGGAAGGGTTAAGATTCTTAATGCCAGTCCTGAAGTGAAAAAAGTTCTGACTATTGCGAATTTTGAAAAGTTGTTTACCGTTATTTAATTTCAGATTTCCTCTGAAAAATCCCACTATTTTATTAGGCGCACGGATGCTGCTGAACTGGAGTGTATTGTGCTACCTGAAGAAAAAATACAGGAAGAAGTTGAGCGAAAGAAAAAAATTCTTGTCGTCGATGATACCAAATTACAGCGTTTAATTATTTCGGACCTGGTTACAAAGCTCGGTTTTGACGTGATTGAGGCGGTTAGTGGGCAGGAGGCAATTGATCGTGCCGGTGACGCTTACCCTGACCTTATTCTGATGGATATTGAAATGCCGGGAATAGATGGGTTTGAAGCAGTGAGAAAAGTTCGTCAGCTAGCCACTAAGCACTATATTCCAGTTATTTTTGTAACAGGATTTGATAACGAAAAGAACCTTCAGGCTTGCATTGATGCGGGAGGGGATGATTTTATCTCCAAGCCGGTTAATCAATTGGCTTTAGATTTAAAAATTAAATCATTACTAAGGCTAAGTGATTTACTAAAGCAGCAACGGATTCAAAAAGAGAAGTTCGAAAGAACTCAGCATGAAATTTTTCGTGAGCAGGAAATTGCGGCCGAGATTTTTCGTAAAATTGTGCATGAGGGTAGTCTTGATACCCCAAATATAAAATACCTCCTTTCACCGATGTCTCTGTTTAATGGAGATATTTTGCTGGCAGCTTATACGCCAACCGGGCAATTGCAGTTGATGTTAGGTGATTTTACCGGACATGGTTTGGTCGCTTCAATTGGTGCGGGGCCTGCTGCGGAAATATTTTATGGCATGACAGCAAAGGGCTTTGGCGTTGAAGAGATTATTCCAGAAATCAATAAAAAAATGTGTAGAGTGCTGCCAACGGGAATGTTTTTAGCAATTTGCCTGCTCTCCTTTGATAGTCAGCAGGGGCTAATCTCACTCTTTACCGGCGGTCTGCCTGAGCAGCTGTTGTTCAGCAAAGATTCAGGCGATATTGCGAGAATAGTCTCATCCAATTTGCCACTGGGAATCATCGATAATGAACAGTCGGATTTTTCTTTTGAGCATCTGGAGGTCAGGGCAGATCAGCGACTTTATCTCTTTTCTGACGGGATTATTGAAGCTCGGAATAAAAACGGTAAGGAGTCTGGGATCGAAGGGTTGGAATGGTGTTTACGCAATCCGGTTATTGAAGATAGTGGATTTGACTCAATATTGGAGAGTTACAAAAGATTTATAGGAAATAATGCACAGGAAGATGATTTGACGCTGGTTGAGATTAATTTTGATCCGGTTCTTGCAGTTCGTGAAGGGCGTCAGATTATTCAAAAGACGAAGCCTCCTGCAGCGTGGCAGACCTCAATGACTTTGGATTCAGAGGCGTTAAAAACGACAAACCCGGTGCCGGTTGTTGTTAACCAGATTATGGAATTGCAAGGTCTGCAGGCTTATCGAGAGGCGATTTATACTATTGTGACCGAGCTTTTTGTAAATGCGCTTGACCATGGGTTGTTAGGACTGGATTCATCCTTAAAAAAAGATGCAGAAGGATTTATGCATTATTTCGAGTTACGTGAAAAGCGGCTCCAGGAGTTTTATGATGGACAAATTAAAATATCATTTAAGCACAAGTCATTGGCATCGGGTGGGCAGCTGGCTATCCTGATACAGGATAATGGAAGTGGTTTCGATGTGACAGCTGTTGAGAAGGGGCTGGATAACAATGAAGATTATTCTGGCAGAGGGATTCAGTTAGTGAGAAAGTTATGCAGCTCATTGGCCTATTCAGATGGTGGGCGGCGAGCTAAAGCGGTCTTTGATTGGGAAAATATGGGCTAAAGCAAAAAAAGCATGTAAGGGTGAGAGATGAAAATAATTGATTATAAAAACATGATATTGGCGGGTTTAGTTGCTGGAGCTATGGGTTGTACAACTGTAAATCCCTACACAAATGAACAAGAAACAAGCAATACAGCGATTGGTGCAGGTGTTGGTGCCTTAGGTGGTGCTTTGATCGGTGCCATGGCTGGTGATAGGAAAACCGCCCTGCTTGGCGCTGGTATTGGAGCTTTAGCGGGTGGTGGTGCAGGGTATTATATGGATGCGCAGGAAACTAAACTGAGGCAGCGTCTGCAAGGAACGGGGGTGAGTGTAACCCGAGTCGGCAATGATCTTATACTGAATATGCCGGGTAACGTCACTTTTGCGAGTGATAGTGCCAATATTAGTTCAGGGTTTTATCAGGTTTTAGAGTCGGTTCTGTTGATATTTCAGGAATATGAATCAACGGTAATTGATGTGACAGGACATACCGATAGCACCGGTGCAGCAGAATATAATCAGACCCTATCAGAAAGACGTGCAAATAGTGTTGCTGAATATTTCAGGTCACGTGGGGTTAACGGCCAGCGGTTTCTAGTTCGCGGAGCAGGGGAGACTCAGCCGATTGCCAGTAACAGCACCACAAATGGGCGTATGCAGAATCGCCGAGTTGAGATACGGCTGTCGCCACTAACGCGTTAAGGCGGCTTTTAACAAGAGATTTAGAAAAGGGCTGTCAGTGACAGCCCTTTTCTATTGGTGGTGAAAAAGAGAGAGTAACTGTAAAATCAAACTCCCTTCTGAAGAACTTATGGTCAATGCAAATTCATCTCATTTCAATAGGTAACCACATGCCAAAATGGGTGGAGTTGGGCTATCAGGAATACGCAAAACGGATGCCAAGAGAATGCCGTTTAAACTTGAAAGAGATTCCCGCGGGTAAAAGAGGTAAGAATGCCGATCTCGTTCGGTTAACAAACGAGGAAGGTGAGCGGATGCTGGCAGCTATTCCGCGAGGTTGTCATATTGTCACGCTAGATTTGGGGGGTAAAAAATGGGATACCCCTGACCTTTCTCAGGCACTATCTCGTTGGCAGATGAATGGGCAGGATATAGCACTTCTTGTTGG
Organism: Gammaproteobacteria bacterium; assembly: GCA_003646305.1. GTDB lineage: Bacteria > Pseudomonadota > Gammaproteobacteria > Methylococcales > UBA2780 > UBA2780. The sequence goes on from QNFJ01000063.1 coordinate 7,611, forward strand.
AGGGCCCGAGGGGCTTTCCCCAGCCTGTCGGCAGGCGGCAAATGAGTCCTGGGCACTTTCACCGCTCACTTTCCCGCATCCACTGGTTCGCGTTATTGTTGCGGAACAGCTGTATCGTGGCTGGTCGCTTTTAAATAACCACCCTTACCACCGCTAATGAACGATCCCACGCTTATCCTAGCCTCCTCTTCACCTCGGCGGCAAGAGTTGCTGGAGCAGATTGGAGTTCCTTTTAAACTGCTTTCTGTTGATATCGATGAATCCCCACTATTGGGAGAGTCACCAGCTGAATTTGTGATTCGGATGGCTGCTGAAAAATCACAAGCCGGCATTGTAAAGAGCGGTGGTGGTTTGGCTGTTTTAGGTGCAGATACTATCGTCGTACTCGGTGAGGAGATTATGGGGAAACCTGTTGATGAGACAAATGCTTTTGATATGCTGAGTCAGTTGTCTGGTAGGACGCATAAGGTTTTAAGTGCGGTATCATTGAGGTCAGAGCAGCATCAGCAGATGCTTTCTACTAGCAGCGTCACTTTTCGAGAGATCTCCCCGGCAGAAATGCGTGATTATTGGTTATCTGGAGAACCAAAAGATAAGGCAGGTGGTTATGCGATACAGGGTTTTGGGGCGGTTTTTATCGAACACATTAAGGGAAGCTATTCCGGTGTAATGGGGTTGCCCCTGTTTGAAACAGCGCAATTATTGAAGCAGTTGTAAATATAAAATAAACAAATTGAGTTCTTATGAGTGATGAGATTCTAATTAACGTGACCCCGCCAGAAACGCGAGTTGCGGTTATCGAAAATGGTGTTGTACAGGAGCTATTTATCGAGCGAACCCACTGTCAGGGTTTAGTTGGGAATATTTATAGAGGCAGAGTCAGTCGTGTCTTGCCGGGGATGCAGGCTGCTTTTGTCGATATTGGGCTTGAGCGGGCCGCTTTTTTACATGTTTCTGATGTGACAGGCTGCTATTGCAACAGCGATACGCCCGAATCACAAAATATTGAGGCACACCTGCGTGAAGGACAGCCTATTGTCGTTCAGGTCAATAAAGAACCGTTAGGGACAAAAGGGGCAAGGGTTTCGACCGATCTTTCATTTCCATCCCTCTATATGGTTTATATGCCCTACTGCAAGGATAACTGCGTTTCTCAGAGGATTGGTTCTGAAACGGAGCGGGAGCGGCTAGTAAACGTGATGGATGAATTCTCGGAAGGAAATGAAGCGGGCGCCTTTATTGCCCGGACTGTTGCCGAGGAGGCGGATCAAGCCGCTTTACAGGCAGATATGCGGTTTTTGTTAAAAGTGTGGAAATCTCTCAAGCCACAAATAAAATCGGGTCAGGCAGGTCTTTTGCACCAGGATTTATCTTTGGGTATGCGCGTATTGAGGGACTTTTATCGCGACCAGGTGGATAAAATTCGGGTTGATTCGAGAGAGACATTTCAGAAGCTCCGGCTGTTTGCCGAAGAGTTCTTGCCAGAAAAAGTAGAGCTTATCGAACACTACACTGGTAGCCGCCCAATTTTTGATCTGTATCGAGTCGAAGAAGAAATCCAGAAGGCGTTGGATCGAAAAGTTCAGCTGAAGTCGGGTGGGCATCTTGTCTTTGACCAAACTGAAGCGATGACTACCGTCGATGTTAACACCGGGGGGTTTGTTGGGCGGCGTAGTTTAGAAGAGACGATTTTCAAAACCAATATGGAGGCTGTTCAGTCAATTGCACGTCAGCTTCGCCTCAGGAATCTGGGTGGTATTATTATTCTTGATTTTATTGATATGCAGGATGATGCGCATAAGCAGCAGGTTCTTAATGCGCTGGAAAGTTGCCTGGCGAAGGATTATACGCGTACCTCTATGAGTGAGGTTTCAGCACTTGGGCTGGTGGAAATGACGCGTAAACGGTCACGAGAAAGCCTTGAGCATATGCTTTGCGAGCCCTGCCCCGTTTGTGCTGGGAGAGGAACCTTAAAGACTCCTGAGACAACCAGCTTTGAGATTTTCCGTGAAATCACGCGAGATGCCAAACAATACAATACCCGAGAATTGCTCGTTCTCGCTTCGAATGAAGTGGTCGACAGGCTTTTAGATGAGGAGTCCGGTCACCTGACTGAGCTTGAAGATTTTATTGGGATTCGTATTCGATTGAGAGCTGAGGCTCAATACTCACAGGAGCAGTACGATGTTATTTTATTATGAGCGTTCCTAGCTTCTCTATCCTGCCGGTTTCTGTTTTTCGCAAGAATAAAACCTTTATACGAGTGATGATTTCACCGTGAAAAAAGTTGTTCACCATCTGACACGTACCACGCGGATTTTATTGATTATAACGACGGTTCTGATTGCGTTATTAATAACCAGTACGCGTCTCCTATTGCCTCTTGTAGAAGACTATCGAAATGATCTTGAGGCTCAGATAAGTAAGCAGATCGGCAAGCCGGTAACGGTAGGAAAACTAGGCGCGCATCTGCGCGGTTTTTACCCTGAATTGATACTTAAAGAGCTGGCGATTTTATCACCCGACGGTCAAGTGACCGCTGCTCGGCTGAAAGAGATACGGGTAGGTTTTAGTCTTTCTCATTTCCTGTCGAGTGCGGCTATTCGTCCTTTATGGGTTACGTTAATGGGTGCGGAG
>QNFJ01000064.1 GCA_003646305.1 Gammaproteobacteria bacterium
CGACCTCGGAAGTGAAACCGCTTAGCGCCGATGATAGTGTGGTATTAGCCATGTGAAAGTAGGGAACCGCCAGGCTCTTAATTTGAAAACCCCATCAGTTACTTCTGATGGGGTTTTTTATTGCGATATAAACAATACATCAGTTCATTTCGGTGGAGATTATGGTTGCCTTTTTACCCTGTCTTAGCTTTCTATTAGGGCTTTTCGAGACATTTTTCACCCTCTGTTATATCATTACGAATCGCGACACAGCTATAATTTCACTCTATTCAGTTCCAATTCAGTTGCCAACTATATATTGGAGCCGTATAGGAATTTTATAATGACAATATAATTAAGATATCAGGAGAGTACAAAAATGGTTACAAAATCTAGATTATTGAAAATATTTATGGCTGCTTCAGCCATTATTTTTAGTGGTTCTGTTCTGGCGCATGGGAATGTATCACCTCAGGCAGTTGATGTCTCAACACTTCCTGTAATTGGCGAAGAGTGGGTTGAAGAAAATCCGTATAGAAATGAAGATGACTCTACTCTCTTGGAAGAGGCAGTAAAAATCGGTAAATCAGCTTTCAACCAGAATTGTGCTCGCTGCCACGGTCTAGGTGGTGTCTCTGGTGGAATCGCGCCTGATTTACGTGAAACCCTAACACCTGATGCAGAAGGTGATGAATGGTTTATGTACAGAATTAGAAATGGTGCTGAGCGTAATGGCATCACTTATATGCCTAAATTTGAAGGCATCATGGCTCAAGAAGCAATGTGGGCTCTGAAATCATGGTTAGATACCTGTGACCCTGAAGTCGATGATGACAGTTCTTGCTGGGTTGGTGATGAAAAGAATTCTTGTCTGACAGCGGAAGGGCAGTGTGAATAAAAAGTTTTTATCCGTTCTATTACTTCCCCTGCTTTTATTAGCAGGGGAAGCTTATTCTGGAGAAGATTTTGATTCGATCCGTTCTAAAGGCGGATTAAGAGTCGCTGTCTATAAAGACTTCCCTCCTTATTCATATTCAGATAAAGGAAGAATTGTTGGTATTGATGTCGATATTGCAAAAGCAATTGCTTCAGAGCTTGAGATCGACGCCCTGATTTGGTCGGTGGGTGCTGATGAAAATATGGAGGATGATCTACGGAATTTCGTCTGGAAGGGGCATTACTTAGGTGGTGGAACGGCAGACTTTATGATGCATGTTCCCTTCGATAAGGAGTTTGCTGAAGAAAATGATAAAGTGATTATTTTTTCTCCCTATGCCACTGAATCAGTTGTTGTGCTACGTGATGCTGGCCGTGCAGAAAATGAAACGGTTATGCAAACCTTTCTGAAAGGGAAAGTTGGTGTTGAACTCGATACAATGCCAGATTTTTATCTAACTAGCTCTAGCCGTGGCATGTTTCGTAATAGTGTTAAGCACTTTATGACGGTTGAAGAGGCTGTTGCCGCTTTTCTTAAAGGGGATGTTCAGTCTGTTGTTGCACCAAAAGCTCAAATTGAATCTGCTTTGGGTGCAGACCGTTCTTCTTACACTTTTTCTGCCTTGTCTGTTTCAGGTAGGGTTCGTTCTGACTGGAAATTGGCGATTGCAATCAAAGAAGGGCGTGATGAGTTGATTGCTGCCGTTAAAGCTGCATTTGGTAACCTACAACGATCTGGAAAAGTTGAAGAGATCTATGCTAAGTACAATATAAGCTACGAGAGTCCTTAGGATAAATCCCATTGATTAAGGCACTGTATGTAATGGTTTAATAAACCTGTGGCTGTATATTTAAAGGGAATTCTTAAGTAAGAATTCCCTTTTTATTTGCAGGCTGTTAAGGAAACTACCCAGAGCATATTAGTTATGATTAAATAGCTAATAAAACAATAAGTCCCTGGAGGATGCTATGCGAATCTCAGATAACCGATTTTTTAAGAGTAGTAGTTTTGCCTTTCTATTTTTACTTACTTTTATCAGTATGCCCACTTTGGCTGATTTAGATGGTGTGAAAGGTGTTTATCTTGTTGATAAGTCAAATCAAGAGCAACGAGTTGCCTCTATCGTTTTGACGCCAAAAGGTAAGGGTTATCTTTATAGTCTGCATCTGGACACCGAATATTTTGAGGACCAATTCCTTTCTATGCGCCCATTTAAGTGCTTGATGGGTGGTGAGCAAGTGCTCTGTTATGTTGACTACCCTTATACAAATCAAAAATATATAGAAGAGGGCGACCTAACTAGTCTTGAGTATGACCTTCTTTTCCTGCACAAAAGCCCGACTGAATACGGAATCAATTTGTGGAATGGTATCTATTACAAGTTGCAGCTCGCTGATGGTGAAATAAAAGGGAAACTGTACGAGCTTGATATGAATCTCCTTTCTGCACCTCCCGAGGAAGGAATTACTAGACCGATAACAGATGATGATATTTTTGAAGGTGATATCGATAATCAGCGTTTTCCAGAACTTTTGATCAAATGAGAAGGTCAGAAGATAATCTATTTATTCGAGGATATTTAATGAGACTGTTTCTATGTGTTCTGTTGATGGTCGGTTCATTTTCAATGGCTTCAGCAGAAGAAATTCCTGAAGATCCGTTGGGTTCTATCCAGTGGGACGATATGGTTAGAGCTTATTTGAGCGAACATAAAGTTGTTTTTGATGACAGGGTTAAAGTCGTTGCGCCAGAATTTGCAGAAGACTCCATGAATGTTCCAGTCTCTGTTGATGCAAGTGAGTTAACAGGGATTAAAGAGATTTTTCTGTTTGCGGAATTTAACCCTATTCCTAAAATCCTGAAGTTCTATCCTGAGGCTTCAAAAGCGGCTTTCTCCTTTCGGTTTAAAATTCAGCAGGCAAGCCCCGTCCGAGCCGCAGTTCTTACTAATGACAATATCTGGCATGTTGGAGGTGTCTGGATTGATGCAGCCGGTGGTGGATGTACGAGGGCGAGTGATGATCGTTTAGCTGGAGATTGGGCAGACCACCTTGGTGAAATTTATGCGGCAGTTTGGGATACCGGTACTGTTCGGCGTACGAAAATATCGATCAGCCATCCAATGGACACAGGACTTGTTGCGGGAATTCCCTCATTTTACATCGAAGAAATCCAGTTGACAGATGACGCTGGGAAACTTCTGGCGAGGATTGAACCGTATGAGCCTGTGCAGGAAAACCCCGTTTTCACGCTCGATCTGGGTAAAAATGGCTCGATCAATATTGAGGCTATCGACAACAATGCCAATGAATTTTCTGCGAGGATTGTACGATGAGAAGATTATTAGGTGGTTTGGTTTTATTCATATTCTTTTCGCAACCTCTGTTTGCCGCTAAATTCGATTATGGTTTAAATGCAAAGCCTGTTGCCGATAACACTTACCTGTTTATTGGGAAAAAAGAAGATTTCAATTTTCAGAATGGTGGAAATATTGTTAATAGCGGCTTCATCATCACCGATGAAGGGGTTGTTGTAATCGATACAGGTTCATCCAGACGTTATGGCGAGCAGATGCTTGCAGAGATCCGTAAGCAGACGAACAAACCCATTTTTAAAGTCATTAACACGCACCATCATCCGGATCATTTTTTGGGAAACCAGGCATTTAAGCCTGCTCCTATCGCAGCACTAAAAGGGACGGTGAAAGGTATAAAGAACTCAGGCGATATGTTCGCTGAGAATCTATACCGTATGACAGGTGACTGGATGCGTGGGACAGAGGCTGTTGTTCCCGATATAACACTGCAACCAGGCATTGAAGAAATAGGTGGTCATGAACTTGAATATATTGAGTTAAGCGGTCATACAGGTAGTGATCTGGCCGTTTTTGATAGAACAACGGGCGTCCTTTTTGCGGGTGACCTGGTTTTTCATAATAGGACCTTGACGACACCTCATGCGATTCCAGAGAAATGGTTTGTGGCGTTAGATAAGTTAGCAAAGCTGCCGTTTAAAGTGCTTATTCCAGGGCATGGCGAACCGGTAAGCGATCTTTCGGCGATAGAGCAAACGAGAGATTACCTCCGTTGGTTGGTAACCACATTGGAAAATGGCGCGAATAAAGGGCTGTCGATGAATGAGGTAATGCAGACTGAAATACCCGCCCGTTTTGCAGGTCTTGCACTAGTGAAGAGCGAGTTAAATCGGTCGGTTGTACATCTTTATCCAGGCATTGAGAAGAAAACCCTACATAAGCTGAATTAAACGGTGAGTTATTTTCTTAAGCTGTTTGCGGTGTTGGTGACATTGCCGCTGGCAGCGTGCAGTGGCATAAATAGTTTGATTGCTAATGAACCCTATCACCCCGCGCCCTACCATTCTGTGACCCAGCTGGCTCCTCCGCTTGGTGTCAGGAAGGTCTCAACCGAAGAGACACGTCGTCTCCATCAAAATAGGCTGGCCATTTTTGTTGATGTTATGGGTGCCATTTTCAGAGAAGAAAGCCTCGATTTTGACGGGGAGTGGCTCGTTAATGGCCCGCGGGCAGATATTCCAGGGAGTGTGTGGCTACCCAACACCGGTGAGGAGCAGCTTATTCCTGTTATCGAACGCTATTACAGAGAGAACCTTCAGCGATTAACGGCTGGTGACAAAGAGGTAGCGCTGCTATTTTACTGTATCGAAGATTGCTGGATGTCCTGGAATGCGAGTAAACGAGCTGTCGAGTGGGGTTATCGGTCTGTATTGTGGTACAGAAAAGGGGTTGATGGTTGGAAAGAGGCCGGTTTCCCGCTTGAAGAGCGGCTCCCTATCCCGTTGCCTATCGATTGATACAGCTACTGAATGTGGGCCTGGTTTAAAAGGTTGTTATTAGGTGTCTCTCTCCAGCTCTAATTCTAACTGCCCGGACTGTTCCAATTCTGAAAATGTAATGCCGAGCCCAATCAGTCTGACTGGCCGCTCTGTTCGCTCCCAAACCGTTGTATAAAGTTGTTGATACTTTTTGAGTTGTGGTTTGTTGCCGACAGTTTGGATTGTGGTGGTTTTAAAGTCACTAAAACGGATTTTAAGTGTGAGTGAATGAATTGGTAATGTAATATGGGTGCTTTTTTCAGCAAGCCGTTCAAGTAGTTTTTCATAGAGCTTGTTTAGCGCCTCGATGCCACTTTCTAATAAATCAAGATCCACTGCAAAGGTTGTTTCGACGCTTAACGACTTTCGAATCCTGTTTGGGTTAACAGGACGGCTGTCGATCCCTCGACTGAGTTCATACAGCCGCTTTCCAAAACGGCCAAAATAATTTTCTAGAAAAGATGCGGAAAGCATTTGTAAGTTGCCACAAGTTTTAATGCCTAAGTTAGATAGTTTTTCTTCGGTCACTTTCCCGACACCATTTATTTTCTTGACGGGCAGAGTTTTTACAAATCCATCGATTTCTCTCGGTGTGATGATTTTCTGGCCATTAGGCTTATGCCAGTCGCTACAGACTTTGGCAAGGAATTTATTCGGCGCGATACCGGCAGAGGCGGTTAGCTTCTCAGCGGTATAAATTCGCTGGCGAATCTCTTCGGCAATTAAGGTTGCACTGCCCTGGCAATGTATGGAGCCGGTGACATCGAGAAAGGCTTCATCGAGAGATAAGGGCTCAACAAGCTCTGTATATTCCCTGAAGATGGACTGAATGCTCTTAGAGACCTTTTTATAGAGCGGCATTCGAACTGGCAGGCAGATGAGCGCAGGACATTTTCTTAGAGCGGTTGAGGTGGGCATGGCTGAATGGATGCCGAATTTTCGTGCTTCATAAGAGCAAGTGGCGACAACACCCCGTTTGTCAGGTGAACCACCTACAGCAATTGGTAGGCCAGAAAGCGAGGGGTTCTCTCTTATTTCAATAGCCGCGAAAAAACAGTCCATATCGATATGGATGATTTTTCGTTGGGGTTCCTGGCTATTCATGCGGAGATTTTACCCCCTGCGGGTATAAGTTTCGTTGGTTTTGATATGCGGCCTGTCCGCATCAGCTCAGCATTATCTGGAAATAAAAAAGGCGGTCTAGGTAAAATAGACCGCCCCCTTAATAGATACTTAAACCTTTGTTCTAGAAAGAACCATCGGGTATACGAACCCATCCTTCCATTAGTACTCGAGCACTACGGCTCATAACGACTTTATTAACCGTCCATTCGCCCTTGGTTTCAACCGCTTCCGCTCCGACTTTTAGGGTGCCTGATGGATGTCCAAAGGTGACGCTGCCTCTTTCTCCACCACCTGCGGCAAGATTGACCAGTGTTCCCGGAATTGCTGCTGCGGTACCGATGGCAACAGCGGCTGTTCCCATCATGGCATGATGTAGTTTACCCATCGATAGTGCGCGTACATTGAGATCGATATTGGCCGTTTTAATCTCTTTTCCACTTGAAGAAACATAGTCAGCGGGTGGTGCAACAAAAGCCACTTTAGGCGTGTGTTGCCGGCCTTCTGCCTCTTCAACTGTGGAGATAAGCCCCATTTTTATCGCCCCATATGCTCGAATTGTTTCGAACATTTCGAGTGCTTTAGGGTCGCCATTAATTGCTTCTTGTAGCTCAGCACCGTTGTAGTTAATTGCTTCTGCATTAAGGAATACAGTTGGGATGCCGGCGTTAATCATGGTTGCTTTGAATGTTCCGACTCCCGGGACTTCTAATTCATCCACTAAGTTTCCTGTTGGAAACATGGCTTCGCTGGCGTCAACGGGGCTCATGAATTCCACTTCAACTTCAGCCGCAGGGAAGGTGACACCATCTAGTTCAAAACCACCGGTCTCTTGTACTTCACCATGGGTAACAGGGACTTGAGCGATGATTGTTTTGCTGATGTTAGCTTGCCAGATACGGACGGTGGCTATGCCATTTTCAGGAATGCGGCTAGGGTCAACAAGCCCTTGACTAATCGCAAATGAACCGACAGCGGCCGTTAAGTTGCCACAGTTACCACTCCAATCAACAAAGGCTTTATCGATAGAAACTTGACCAAAAAGATAGTCAACATCATGATCCGGTTGATTACTTTTTGAGAGGATAACGGTTTTGCTGGTGCTAGAAGTCGCGCCACCCATACCATCGGTCTGCTTCCCATAAGGATCGGGGCTGCCGATAACACGTAAAAGTAGAGAATCACGTGCGGCACCGGCAACTTGTGCCGATTCTGGGAGATCCTGAAGACTGAAGAAAACACCTTTACTGGTTCCGCCACGCATATAGGTGGCAGGGATTTTGATCTGAGGTAAGTAGCTCATAAGAATCTTGTCCTAATTATATCTTTAAAGGTAACAGCGGCCAGCTTCTCTCAGTGTCAATAAACGCTAGAGAGAAGCTGGCTTTTTAATTAGCTGTTAGAATCAAGAAAGTCTTGTGCGAAACGCTGTAATACACCGCCCGCTTCATAGACAGAGACTTCATCTGCTGTATCTAAGCGACAGGTGACAGGGATTTCGACAGACTCGCCATTTTTACGATGCATAATAACAGTCATTTCAGAACGTGGTGTGCGCTCACCAGAAACATCAAATGTTTCACTACCATCAATGCTATAAGTTTCACGCGTTTCACCCACTTTAAACTCTAACGGTAAGACACCCATGCCGACTAGGTTAGTACGGTGGATGCGTTCAAAACCTTCGGCAACAATCACTTCAACACCGGCCAAACGAACCCCTTTGGCCGCCCAATCACGAGAAGAACCCTGTCCATAATCGGCACCGGCAACAATGATTAGTGGCTGCTTACGCTCCATATAGGTTTCAATGGCTTCCCACATGCGGCTTTCTTTGCCTTCTGGCTCGATACGTGCCAGTGAGCCCTGTTTAACTTCGCCATTTTCATCACGGCACATTTCGTTAAATAGCTTAGGGTTTGCAAAGGTTGCCCGTTGAGCGGTGAGGTGATCACCACGGTGTGTTGCGTAGGAGTTAAAGTCTTCCTCAGGTAGCTTCATTTTATGGAGATAAGCCCCTGCTGCACTATCGAGCATAATGGCATTTGAGGGTGAAATGTGATCCGTCGTGATGTTATCCCCCAGCACCGCTAATGGACGCATCCCTTTCATTGTGCGTTCACCGGCTAATGCCCCTTCCCAATAAGGTGGACGGCGGATGTAAGTGGTGTTTGGGCGCCAATCGTAGAGAGGGCTTTTAGCCTCTTCAATGGTACCTAAATTAAACATTGGGTTATAAATCTGTTTGAACTGCTCAGGTTTGACCGATTTAGAGACTAGTTCATCGATCTCTTCATCACTCGGCCAGATATCTTTCAGCGTGATAGGATTTCCATATTTATCATTACCGAGAACATCTTTCTCAATGTCGAAACGGATTGTTCCGGCAATTGCGTAGGCAACAACGAGTGGTGGTGAGGCTAGGAATGCCTGCTTCGCATAAGGATGAATACGACCATCGAAGTTACGGTTACCAGAAAGTACAGCAGTGGTATAAAGGTCACGGTCGATGATTTCTTGTTTGATCTTTGGATCGAGTGCGCCACTCATGCCATTACAGGTTGTGCAGGCGTAGCCGACGATTCCAAAACCGAGTTTTTCCATTTCAGATAATAGACCGGCCTCTTGCAAATAGAGTTTGGCTACTTTCGAACCTGGAGCAAAAGAGGATTTGACCCAAGGTTTTCGGACAAGCCCTAGTTCATTCGCTTTGCGTGCGACCAGACCGGCTGCGATAACATTGCGAGGATTACTGGTATTTGTACAACTTGTGATTGCGGCAATGATGACCGCACCATCTGGCATTTCACCTTCTTTCTCTTCCCATTCTCCTGAGATACCGCGTGCGGCGAGATCAGAAGTAGGCAGACGGCGGTGAGGGTTAGATGGCCCCGCCATGTTGCGGACAACGCTTGATAGATCAAACTCAAGGACACGTTCGTACTCGGCTTCTACAAGGTCATCAGCCCAAAGCCCCGTTGTTTTTGCATAGTTTTCGACCAGTGCAACTTGCTCGGGGTCGCGGCCTGTCAGTTTTAGGTAATCAATTGTCTGCTCATCGATATAGAAAAGACCGGCTGAGGCGCCAAATTCTGGCGTCATGTTAGAGATGGTTGCACGATCACCAATGGTTAAATTAGCCGCGCCTTCACCAAAGAATTCAAGATAAGAAGATACCACTTTTGCATTTCTTAGAAACTCGGTAATCGCCAATACGATATCGGTTGCTGTAATGCCTGGTTGACGTTTTCCTGTCAGCTTCACGCCAATGATGTTGGGTAGGCGCATCATAGATGGCCGACCGAGCATAACGGTTTCAGCTTCTAGTCCACCCACACCCAGTGCGATAACGCCTAATGCGTCAATGTGAGGCGTATGGCTGTCTGTGCCAACACAGGTATCAGGGAAGGCAATGCCATCACGAGATTGGACAACTGGAGACATCTTCTCTAAGTTTATTTGGTGCATGATGCCATTCCCTGCGGGGATCACATCAACATTTTTGAAGGCTGTTTTAGTCCATTCAATGAAGTGAAAACGATCTTCATTACGGCGGTCTTCAATGGCACGGTTCTGCTCAAAAGCATCCTTCTCGAAACCTGCATGCTCAACGGCCAGCGAGTGATCGACGATTAATTGAGTTTGAACTTCAGGATTGACCTTGGAAGGGTCTCCACCTTTCTCAGCGATTGCGTCACGTAAACCCGCAAGATCAACCAAAGCGACTTGACCAAGGATGTCGTGACAAACGACACGCGCTGGGTACCATGGAAAATCGAGATCTTGCTTGCGTTCAATAAGCTGTTTTAGAGAGGCTTCTAGGTTTGCAGGGTTGCAGCGGCGAACTAACTGTTCAGCAAGAATTCGTGAGGTATAAGGGAGTTTCGCATAAGCACCCGATTCGATTGTATCGACTGCTGCGCGCGTATCGAAATAATCAAGGTTGGTGCCGGGAAGAGGTTTGCGGTTTTCACTATTCATAATTTGTTCCAAAATAATAATGGTTGTGAAGAGGAGGAGAGGCGAGGTATCGCTACTTTCTTAATCAAACGAGAAGTAAGGCAGCTGTAAAAGTGGACTGTGAAAATGGAAACGTGCTGCCTTTATTTCCAAGGTGAAGCTGTTTAATACTTAAGAAAGTAATAGGTAAGCAACTTAAAAGCTGCCTACCTATTAAGCTATTTATCTTTCTGAAATAGGGCTAACTTTGCGTGGCTCTGAACCGGTGTAATCTGCACTCGGGCGGATAATACGGTTATTTTCACGCTGCTCCATCACATGAGCTGCCCAGCCTGTTAG